>NZ_NHPF01000165.1:0-25075 GCF_002252925.1 Halorubrum sp. Ea8 | reverse complement strand
CGGTCGCACCGTCGTCGTCACCGGTCGCACCGTCGTCGTCGCCGGTCCCGCCGTCGGCGCTCTCGGCGATCGCGTCGGTCCGCCAGCGGACGGGGTCTGGCTCGTCGGCCTCGTCGCCGTCGCTGTCGGCGGTGTCGACCGTCGGGTCGTCGAGGTCGAGCGCGGCGCGCTCGCGGTCGATCGCGGTGACGCGGCCGCCCTCGACGGGGACGAACACCGACGTCTCGGTGACGGCCGGGACGCCCGTCGCCTGTCGGTCGGTCTCCGCCTCGAGCCGGGCGTCGCCGGCCGGGTCGAGGCCGGTCACCTCGGCGTTCTCGTAGTCGCGCCACGCGTCCTCCTCGAAGTCGAACGTCCGTCCCGACTGGTTCCGGACGACGAACAGCCGGTCACCCGCGGGGCGGAACCACCGGTCGCCGGCGCCGAACATCCCGCCGCCCCCGAGCGACGACTCCCACGCGAGGTCGCCGCCGCCGGGGCGGTAGCCGCAGCCGGCGAGCGCGCCCGCGAGACCGACGCCGGCGGTCGCGAGGAACCGGCGCCGTGGGGGGTGTCCGGGGGAGCCACGCCCCGTCACGCCGCCTCACCCGCGCGCTCGCGGAGCCGCCGGACCCGCTCGCGGGTCGGGGGATGGGTCTCCGGGAACACGTCGGTGCTCACCAGCTCCTCGTCGCCGAACGCGCGGCTCTCCAGCGGCGCGACGTACAGCGCCTCGGCGCCGCCGTCGAACTCGCGGAGGTCGCGTTCGGGCACCGCCGGCATCGATTCGTCGAGCGTCTCCAGCGCGCTCGCGAGCGCCGCCGGCGACCCCGTGATCTCGGCGGCCGCGCCGTCGGCCGCGTACTCGCGGTACCGCGAGAGCACCCGGTGGATGAGGACGCTCCCGAACCAGAACATCGCCGAGACGGTGAGCGTGAGGACCGCGCTCACCGTGATCACGACGATCCCGACCGCGAGCGCCCGGCCGTCGCGGTTCCCGCCCGACCCGCCGCCGACGCTGAGGAACCGGAACAGGCCGTAGAGGACGTAGAAGGCGAGCACGGCGAGGTAGTAGGTGACGGTCGGGAGCACCCACGCGACGGTCATCAGACTGGCGTCGCGGTTCGCGAGGTGCGCGAGCTCGTGGGCCACCACGGCGTCGCGCTCGTCGTCGTCGAGCGCCTCCAACAGCGCGGTCGTGACGACGACGGTGCCGTTCCCGGGCGTCCCGACCGCGAAGGCGTTCGGCAGCTCGGTCCGCGCGACCGCCACGTCCGGCTTCGGGACGTCCGCCTGCGCGGCCAGCCGCGTGACGGCGGCGTGGAGCTCCGGGTACTCGTCGGGCGACACCCGCCGCCCGCCGACGGAGCGGAGGACGGTCCGCGGGCCGTACCGGTACTGGACCGCGAGTCCGACGAGGACGACGACCGTCAGGAGGACGGGGTCGACGTAGAACTCGCCCGTGTACGGGCGCTCGTTCGCCCACTCCAACAGGGGGAGCCCGACCGCGTTGATCAGGAAGACGAACGCGTAGACGAACGCGAACGGGAGCGCAATCACCAGTCCGGTCGCGATCGCCATCCGGAGGCGGAGCCGCTGGTCTCGGTCGAGCCGGTTCGGCGGGGCGAGCGCGCGGAGGGGACGGAGGAGGTCGGCGATGGAGGGCGACATCGTATGCGACGGCCGCATAGGACTGCCGCCGGCTTAAATCTGCTCGGTCGGCGTCGAACACCGCATACAGAGCACGTCGGTGCCGGCCCAGTTGACGTCGTTCGATCCGCAGCTCGGACACCGGTGCGTCTCGTTGCCGTACTCGGTCGTGCCCCGCGGCGCCGCGAGGTGGCCGTCCGCGACCGCCTTCTCGACGAGGCCGGCGAAGCGCTGCTTTTTGATCCGGGCGCGGTGCGCGAGGAAGTCGCCCGCCCTGGCGGGGTCCGACCCGTGGAGGTCCTCCCACTGGATCGCGATCTCGCCGTTCGCCTGCCCGCGGGCGACCTGCTTGATCGTCGCCGCCGCGGCGCCGAACAGCGGGGTCGTCGCGAGCGCCTGCGGCGAGTCGATCGCGTCGGCGGCGGCCGCGTACCGCTCCGCGGCGTCGTCGTACGCCGCGTCGGCCCCGTCGAGTCCGCCGGCGACGCGGAAGTCGGCGACGAACTCCCCGAGGCAGGCCGTCTGCCCGGGCGCGTCGAGGACGCGCTGGAAGTCGCGCGTCGCGGCGATCCCCTCGACCGCTCGCTGGGTGGCGCGGCCGTCGACGCCCGCGACTCGGTACGCGACGGTCGCGGCGAGCAGGTGTTGGAGCCCCTGGCCGATCCACCCCTTCTCGTCCGGCGCGAACGGGTCGAGGTCCTCGCGCGGGTCGGCGAGCACGCGCCGCCCGCCGCGCGTGTATCGGTCGCCGGCGCGCTCGTACTCGCGGACCGCGAGCGCGTCCACCGCCGCGTCGTGGTGGCCGCCGTCCTGCGTGTTCATACCGATCCCACGTGCGCCACGGGATTATCGCTGGCGGTCGTCGAGCCGCCGCGCGGCGGGGTCGGACTCACGCCGGCGCGGCGCCGGGGCTGACCGCCTCGTAGAACGCGACCGAGTAAGTCGCGTAGAACGCGGCGAACGCGCTCGTCAGCAGGAGGTAGCCGACGCCGGCCGCGGCGATCACGGGCAGGGTCGGCTCGACCCCCGCCAAGTCGGCGAACGGCGTGCCGGGCATCCCCGCGGACTGGGGACCGAGAACGACCGAGGCCGCCGCGGCCAGCGTCCCGAGGACGACGCTCCCGACGAGGAGGATCAGCGTGTAGCCGGCGACGCTCAGGAGGTTCGACCGGACGAGCCCCACGCTGCGCCGGAACCCGTCGACGAGCTCCGCGTCGTCGAGGACGACCGCGTGGGCGTAGAACTGGACGGCGAAGGAGACGAGGAGGTACGCGAGGAGGAACCCGCCTCCGACGACCGCGAGGAGCGCGAGCAGCGTCGGGTCGACGCCGACGCCCGGCGCGTCCGCGGGCATCGACGCGTGGCCGCCGATCACGGCGATCAGTCCGCCCACGAACGCGACGAACCCGAAGACGAGGTTGATCGCGAGCAGGACGAAGTAGCCGAGCAGCAGCGACACGTAGTTCGCCTTCCCCTCGGCGACCAGCGTCCCGAGGCCGGTCCGTCCCGCGACGGCCTCGCTCGCCATGCCGAGCAGCCCGCCCTGGACGAACGGGAGCACGAGAACGAACGCGGCGAAGGTCGCGAGCGAGACGCCCGCCGACAGGATCGGTCGCGTCGGCGGAACGAGGAGGTTCGGGGCCTGCGCGAGCCCGTACAGCGCCGTGACGAGCAGGAGGACCGGGTTGCGAACGATACCACCGACTGCCGGACGGAGGGCGTGGAGGGCCGCCATGGCCTCACGTTTCGGTCGGCGTATATAAATTGACCGTCCGCGTCCGTCGCCGGAGCGGGCCTCACTTCCAGGGCGTCCCGACGACCTCGGCCTGGATCTCGTGGCCGACGCGGAGTCGACAGTCGGACTCGGGCGCGGCGACGCAGGGGAGGACGTAGCCGGCGTCGAGGGCGGACGGCTTCAGCGCTCGCGGCGACCGTCCGTGACGCACCTCGCCGTCGAGCAGCTCCGCCGTGCAGGTGCCGCACGCGCCGTACAGGCAGCCGTACGGGAGGCCCACGTCGACCCGCTCCGCCGCGTCGACGATCGTCTCGCCCTCCGCGACGCGGATCGTCTCCGTCCCCCCGTCCGGGCGGACGAGTTCGACGGCGTGGGTCGTCGCGTCAGTCACGACCGATCACTGCCAGACGTCGCTCGTGCAGTCGCCGCCCGGCCAGCGGATCTCGTGGGCGCGCGCCGGGCCGCCGGGCGCGTCGCCGAAGTCGACGAGGAACTCCTCGTCCAGTTCCAGCCGTCCCTCGTCGGGATAGACGTCCGCCTTGAGCATGAGCGACCCCTCCTCGGCGATGTCCGGGAAGAACTGGTTGTCCCACGACGAGAACAGCGACGTCGTCCAGTAGAGCCGCTCGCCGTCCCGGGAGAGCTGGAGCATCTGCGGCGCGCCGCGGATCTCCTCGGCCTGCACCGTCTGCCGGTCGCCGAAGAGACCGCCGGCCCACACCCGATCGACCAGTCGCGGGTTGCCGGCGTCGCTCACGTCGTACATCCGGACGTCGCCGTGGAGCCAGTTCGAGAAGAACAGGTACTGGTCGTCCAGCGACAGCAGGATGTCCGTGATGAGCGGCGGCACCGGCATGTCCCAGTCCTCGTGTTCGCGCGGCTCCTCGTCGATGACGACGTCCCAGTCCCACGTGCCGTCGGTCGTCTCGTAGAAGCGGATGATGTTCGAGGAGAGCGCCGCGCCGACGTACCCCTGCGTCTCCTCCGGGTTGTGGCTCATCCGGACTTCGAGCGGAATCCGCCCCTGCTCGCCGAACTCGAGCGTCTGTACGTGCTCGCGGCCCTCCCACGACCAGATGTGGATGCTGTCGCCGTAGTCGCCCGCCTCGACGTCCTCGAGGTCGAACCCCGGGTAGTAGGTGTTCGGCGCGGCCCACTCGCTGGAGATCATGACGTCGTGGCGGGGCTGATACCAGTAGTCGTAGTTCATCTCCATCTCGCCGAGGTCGGCCTCCCAGCGGCCGTCGATGCTGAAGTCCTCCTGGTCCAGCTGGAGGAACCCGCCGGGGAGCTCGCCGTTCGCGTCGCCGAGCATGCTGATGACGACCTTCCCGCCGGGGACGCAGTGGACCGTGTGCGGGGCGGACAGGTCGTGTTCGAACACCTCCTCCGGTTCGATGACCCTCACCATCTCGGGGTCGCGCGGGTCCTCGGCGTCGATGACGTGAATGCGCGAGGAGCGCTGGCCCGGAACGACCAGGTACTGCCGAGAGAGCCCCTCGGCGTGACACGACGAGGAGCAGGCGTTCCAGCCGAAGTGGTGGAGCTCGTCGCCCTTGTTTGGCATCTCGACCGCGTCGATCAGCTCGCTGTAGGTGTCCGACGCGGGGTCGAGGTCGACGACGCCGATCATGTCCGGCCCCTCGTTCTCCATACCCACCCGTGGCGCCATCACGTACGCCGTCTTTTCCCGACCGCTCTCGGTCCGCATCGCGGCCGGCGTCGGATACCCCGGCCCCTCGACCTCGTGGTGCTCGTGACCGTGCTGTTCCGCGTCGTGGCTGGGTTCGTCGGTGCTCATCCCAGATCGCCGGTTGGCATTCAGCACTATTAATAATGTAGTATCGTTTATATTCTAGTCACACAGTTATTTATCGAATTACATGTCAGTGCCGACTGACGGTCCCGAGCGCAACGACGTCCGGACGACCGGCGTCCCTCGGGTTATCGAACGCGGTAGTCGCCGCCGCTACCAGGTGAGCCCCTCGTACGTCAGGCCGTCGCGCCGCTCGATTATCCGCCGCCCGTCGATCACGACGGGCTCGGCCATGGCGTCGAAGGCGTCGTCGAGCGCCGCGAACTCGTCCCAGTCGGTGACGACGAGCGCGGCGCTCGCCCCCTCCAGCGCGGCGGCCGCGGAGTCGGCGTACGCGAGGTCGGGGAAGCGCTCGCGCATGGCGTCGGTCGCGACCGGGTCGTAGCCGACGACCTCGGCGCCGCGCGCCCGCAGCCCCTCGACGATCGGGATCGCCCGGGAGTTCCGGGTGTCGTCGGTGCCCGGTTTAAATGCGAGCCCGAGCACGGCGACGCGCTCGCCCGCGACGTCGACGTGCGAGTCCAGCAGTTCGAGCATGCGCTCCGGCTGGCCGTCGTTCACCGCGACCGCGGCGTCGAGCATCGGCGGCTCGTAGCCGGCTTCGCGGGCTGCTGCCCTAATTGCATCAACATCTTTGGGAAAACAACTTCCGCCCCAGCCGACCCCCGAGCGGAGGAACCGCGCCCCGATCCGGTCGTCGAGCCCGACCGCGTCCATCACCTCGTAGGCGTCGATCCCGAACCGCTTGCAGACGTTCCCCAGGTCGTTCGCCAGCGAGATCTTCGACGCCAAAAAGGCGTTGTTGGCGTACTTGATCATCACGGCGGTCTCGGGGTCGGTCCGGATCACCGGCACGTCGCCGTCGGTCGCGTCGAGCAGGGGCTCGTAGAGGGCCTCCAGCCGATCGGTCGCCCAGTCGGAGTCGGCGCCGAAGACGAGCTTGTCCGGGTGTTGGAAGTCGTCGACCGCGGACCCCTCGCGGAGGAACTCGGGGTTGGTCGCGAGCTCGACGCGGTCGGCCGCGTCGCCGGCGCCCGCCAGGAGCGCCTCGCGGACCTCGCGGACGCCCGGCGGCGTGATCGTGCTCTTGACGACGACGAGGTGGCGGTCCTCGGGGTCGTCCGCCGCGGCGGAGTCTCCTCCTACGTCCGCCAGCGCCTCGCCGGTCATCCCCGCGGCCGCGGTGAGCGGACCGAGGTCGATGCTACCGTCCTCGCGCGAGGGGGTACCGATCGCGAGGAACGTCACGTCGGCGTCGGGGACGCCGTCGTACTCGGTCGTCGCCCGGAGCCGGTCGCCCGCGTGCTCGGCCAGGAGGTCGTCGAGTCCCGGTTCGTGGATCGCCGCGCGGCCGTCGTTCAGGGCGTCGACGACGTCCGGGTCGATATCGATCGCCGTGACGTCGTGACCCGCGTCTGCAAGGCAGGCCGCGAGGGTGGTACCGACGTAACCGCTGCCGACGACGGTGACTCGCATGCCGAAACGAGCGACCCCCGACACAAAGAGCGTTGCGCGTCGCGCGGGCCCGTCCGGCCCGGGGGAGCCGATCCCGGTCGATTCTTACGGGTCCGCCTCCGAGCGATCGGCATGGTAGAGCGACCGCCGCGCGGGGCCGGCGCCGAGCGAGCCGACGGCGAGCGGTCGGGCGGGGCCGTCGCGAGCGAGCGCGGTCCCGTCGCGCGAATCGGCTGGGCCCTCGTCCTCGCGCTGCTCGCGGTCCCGATGGCCGTCATCCCGGCCGGCGGCGATCTCACGGTGGTGAGCCTGTGGGGGTTCCTCAACGCGGCGGCGTCCGGCTCCGGGGTCGGCGGGTACCCCGTGTGGGCGTACTTCCTCGACCAGTCGCGGCCGTTCGCGGCGCTCCCGGCGTCGATCCGCGCGTGGCCGCTCGCGATCGGGTTCCACCTGCTGTCGGCGGCGAGCGCCGTGGCCGGCGTGGCGCTCGGGCGGGAGGACCGACGCGTCACCGGCGGCCTGCTCGTCTTAGCGGCGACCGCGAGCCTGTGGGTCTCCGTCGGGCTCGCGACGCGGTTCGGCGTCGGGACCACGTCGAGCGTCTTCACCGTGCTCCCGGTCGGCGCGGTCGCGACGCTCGCGGTCGCCGTCGTCGCGTACGGCGGCGACCTCCGCGGAGTCGTCACGCGGTGAGGCGGTCGACGGCCGCTCCCACATCGACGGCGTTTATATAGGCGGCCGCGGAAGCACGCGCCATGACGACGCTGCCGAACGTCGCGGCCGTCACCGGGATCGCGGGGCTGGCGACGGGGCTCGGCGCGCTGCCGGTGTTCTTCCGGCCGGGGGTGACCCACCGGGTGTACGACGCCGCGCTCGGCCTCGCCGCCGGGCTGATGGTCGCCGCCAGCGTCTTCGGACTGATCGTCCCCGGCATGGAGGAGGGGACGCTCCGGGCGGTGATGTCGGGGGTCCTGCTCGGCGGGGGCGTGCTGCTCGGCGGGAACTACGCGATCCCGCACCTCCACGCGCAGTACCGCGAGTGGCTCCCCGAGGGCGGCGCGACCGGCGACGACGCCGCCATCCAGACGGGCGACGGCCCGACGGCGGACGAGCCGGGCGTCGAGGTCGACGCCGACGGCTCTCCGTCTGCGGTCGCCGCCGCGCGCGAGGTGACGCTCCGGAAAGCCGTGCTGATCGGGGGAGCGATCACCCTCCACAACGCCCCCGAGGGGTTGGCGATCGGCGTCGCATTCGCCTCCGGGTTAGAGGAGGTCGCGCTGCTGCTCGCGGTCGTGATCGGCCTCCAGAACGTCCCCGACGGGTTCGCGTTCGCGGTGCCGATGGCGGACACCGGGATGTCGAGCCCGCGGGTGCTCTGGTACACCACCCTCTCGGGGGTGGTCCCGCAGGTCGTCGCCTCGGTGTTCGGCTTCTCGCTCGTCGGGCTCGCGGCCGGTCTCTTCCCGGTCTCCGCCGGCTTCGCCGCGGGCGCGATGCTCGCGGTCGTCTTCCGGGAGCTGATCCCCTCCTCGCACGGTCACGGCCACGCCGACGCCGCCACCGGGGCGTTCCTCGTCGGGTTCGTGCTCCTCGTCGTCGTCGACGCGGTCGTCGTGGTGTGAGCCGCGCCGACCCGCGACAGCTTTTCGAGCCGCGAGTGGCAGGACCCGACCATGTCCGCCACCGTGTCGACGCCGACGGCCGACGAGACGTGCGCCTACTGCGGCTCGCGCATCTTCGAGCACGACCCGATCTGCGTGCGCGACTGCGACGACGACTGCGGGTCGCCCGCCTATTTCTGCAACTACGCCTGCCTCTCGGCGCACATCGACGAGGAGGACCTCACCGCGGGGAACGCCTGCGAGTGGTCGCCGGGTGAGTGACGCGGCGGACCGGCGGACGCTCGCTCGCTACTCGTTGTCCGGACTGCTCGGGTGGTAGTCGGTGTCGTACTGCCCCGGGTTGCCGTCGACGCGGTCGGGGTTGATCCGGCCGGCGAGCAGCATGAAGTCGAGGACGGTGCAGTACAGCATCGCCTCGACGACGGGGACGGCCCGCGGCGGAAGCACCGGGTCGTGCCGGCCGACGACCTGCACCTCCTTCTCCTCGCCCGTCTCCCAGTCGGCCGAGCGCTGCTTCTTCGGGATCGAGGTGGGCGCGTGCCACGTCGCCTCGCCGTAGATCGGCTCGCCGGTCGTGATCCCCCCCTGGAGCCCGCCGTGGTCGTTGCCGACGGGGACGGGGTCGCCCTCCTCGCTCTCGACGTGGTCGAACGACTCGCCGTCGTCGAACGTCCAGTCCTCGTTGCGGTCGCTGCCGGAGACGAGGGTCGCGTCCGTCCCGAGGCCGTACTCGACGCCGGTCGTCGCCGGGATGGAGAACATCGCCTGCCCGAGCCGGGCGGGGAAGCTGTCGAACCGCGGGGCGCCGAGTCCGCGGGGGACGCCGCGGCACTCGAAGTAGATAGAGCCGCCGATGGAGTCGCCGCGCTCTTGATACCCCTCGATCAGCTCCTGCATCTCGGCGGCGGCCTCGGGGTCGGCGCAGCGCACGTCGTTCTCCTCGCTGTGCTCGAGCAACTGCTCGAAGCTCACGGGCTCGGCCTCGACGTCGCCGATCTGGTTGACGTGCGCTTTGATCTCGACGTCGTGTTCGGAGGCGTCGAGCACCTGCTCCGCGACCGCGCCCGCGGCGACCCAGTTCACCGTCTCGCGCGCGGAGGAGCGCCCGCCGCCGCCCCAGTTGCGCGTGCCGAACTTCGCGGAGTAGGTGTAGTCGCCGTGCGAGGGGCGCGGCGCCGTGACGTACGGCTCGTACTTCCCGGAGCGCGCGTCCTTGTTCTGGATCACCATGCCGATGGGCGTCCCGGTGGTGTAGCCGTCCTGGACGCCGGAGTTGACGACGACCTCGTCGGGCTCGCCCCGGGAGGTCGTGATCATCGACTGGCCCGGCTTGCGCCGGTCGAGCTGCGCCTGGATCGCCTCCTCGTCGAGCTCGACCCCCGCGGGGACGCCCGAGACCGTCACGCCCATCGCGTCGCCGTGGCTCTCGCCGTACGTCGTCACCTGGAAGAGCCGACCGAACCGGTTCCCGTTCATACTCGCACGTGTGGCCGGGGGCATATAGGGGTTGCAATCCGCGCAACCGGACGGGCGGCCGGTCGGCCGCGGCCGGGACGGGCGCCGCGCGGTCGACGCCTCGCCGCGACCGACGGGAGTATATAAGGCGACGCCGTTGATGGGAGCGTGCGCGAACGTCTCACCTCCGACCTCGGCGTGTACGCCCTCTCGGGCCTGTTCTCGCTGGTCGTGTTCGCCGTGGCGCTGGGGATCCTCTCGCGGACGCTGCCCGGCGGGCTCGGCTCGCGCCAGCTCGTCGGTCTCGTGGTCGGCTACCTGCTGTTCATCGGCGCGTACACGGCCGCGTGGTTCATCTACAGCGAGATCGACAGCCGCGAGCAGATCTGACGCGGCGGCGTCCCCTCTGCCGTCGAGAGCGCGTCTGCCGAACGACTTTCACGCCGGCCCCTGAGTGACCGGTATGACGTGGGACACCATCACGCTCGACGTCGACGCGGACGGCGTCGCGACGCTCACCGTCGACCGCCCGGACCAGCTCAACGCCCTCACCGTCGACACGCTCGAAGCGATCGGGGAGGCGCTCGACGAGGCCGAGGCGGACGGCGCTCGCGCGCTGGTGCTGGCCGGCGCGGGCGACGAGGCGTTCGTCGCGGGCGCGGACATCTCCTACATGGTCGAGCTGTCGACGCCGGAGGCGCAGGCGTACGCCGAACTCGGCCACGGCGTCGCCGACGCGATCGAGTCGTTCCCGGCGCCGACGGTCGCGGCGATCGACGGCTACGCGTTCGGCGGCGGCTGCGAGCTGGCGCTCGCCTGCGACCTCCGGGTCGCCGCCGAGAGCGCCGTGCTCGGTCAGACCGAGATCGACCTCGGCATCATTCCGGGGTGGGGCGGCACCCAGCGGCTCTCGCGGCTCGTCGGCGACGAGACGGCCAAGCGGCTCGTCTTCCTGGGCGAGCGGATCGACGCCGCGGAGGCGGCCGAGGTCGGCTTCGTCGGCGAGGTCGTCGCGGACGACGCGTTCGACGACCGGATCGACGAGCTGGCGGGTGAGCTGGCCGCGAAGCCCGCGTTCGCGACCCGCGCCGCGAAGGAGGCGCTTAACGCGGTCCACGACGGGACCCAGAAGGGCGGTCTCGCCCTCGAACGTCGGGCGTGGGCCGGGCTGTTCGGCACGCACGACCAGCGCGAGGGCATGCGCGCGTTCCTCGAGAAGCGCGAGCCGGAGTTCGAGTAACTGCCGGCCGAGAACATCGAGGAGACGGTCGGGGTCGACGCGGTCGACACCGCTGCGATCCGTGACACCGAGGTCCACGGAACCGGGGGATCGCCACGCTTTATTAATCCGCCCCGGTACCGGTGACATGGACCAGTTGCGGCAGTCGCTCCTCGACGCGCCGATCATCGAGAAAGGCGAGTACCAGTACTTCGTCCACCCGATCAGCGACGGCGTCCCAATGCTCGAACCGGAGCTGCTCCGGGAGATCGTCATCCGGATCATCCGGAAGGCGGAGCTGGAGAACGTCGACAAGATCGTCACCCCCGCGGCGATGGGGATCCACATCTCCACCGCGCTCTCGCTGATGACCGACATCCCGCTGGTCGTCATCCGCAAGCGCCAGTACGGGCTCGACGGCGAGGTCCCGCTGTTCCAGGAGACGGGCTACTCCGAGTCGGAGATGTATATCAACGACGTGGAGGAGGGCGACCGCGTGCTCGTGCTCGACGACGTGCTCTCGACGGGCGGCACGATGAAGGCGATCCTCGACGCGCTGACGAACGAGGTCGGCGCGGACGTCGTCGACGTCGTCGCCGTGATCAAGAAGGCCGGCGACAACGAGCTCGACGACACCGACTACAACGTGAAGACGCTGATCAACGTCACCGTCGAGGACGGCGAGGTCGTGATCGTCGACGCGCAGGGCGACGACTAGGGAGCTGTTCGGTTTTAATCACTCCGTCAGTCGAGCCCCGTCGAACTCTCTATCAACGGACACGACGGACCTGCTGCATACAGAGGATTTCAACAGAGCCGCTTCTGAAAGTGCTGGCATTCCGTGGTGTCTCATTCCAGTTTCCGCACACTCCCCCCGCTCGTGTGTGTACGAATATGGAATGCCAGCAACGTAGAGTCCCGCTTTAGCAAGCATAAAGATACCGTATCACACACTTATCGCGTACTCACTCGCCTAGCTGCGGACTACCTGCGTAGCGGCCTGCACGCGAATCCCTTATTCGACTACAAAATACCCTCCTCAGCCGAGAATAGAACTGCTACAGGCTGAATACAGCTATCTATTGTAGGATTTCCAGGTAACGAACACGATTCGCTAAGAGGTGGTGTGATGAGAGTCAACCCTCATAATGATAAGATTGGCTCTGTTGAAATACTTAAGAACTGATAGAATCGGCGTGCGAGATTCAGAGAGTGAGTTCAGCACGACTACTTGATGAAGTTCATACTCTACCTGACCGAACCGCCATCCAGAACGTGTATATAATCAGATAGGTGAATCCCTTCCGCAAATAGGAATTGGACGTGTGAATTACTGTGCATCCATAGTTCGTTCGAGAATTTTGAGACCGATATAGACGGTACCTCCTACGAAAAGACCGTTTAGGACTACGCGTGCGACTTCAGATTCCACAAACGGGATGTGTATAAATAACGTGGCTCCCACACTAAGGGCTGTAAGGATTCCTGCAGCAAAGGCTAATCTGAGATTGGTCACAGTAGCGTTCTACTGGTTGAATACATAGTCCTAGTGTTTATTGACAGGGTTTGTCGATAGTCAACGGTCCACTCTCCGCCTTTATCGACCGATTGGCTGTTCGCAATCTGCCCCCTGTTCATACGAGACACGCGCTCTGTATGCAGCACAGCCGCTGACACCTGTCATTAGCGACGGATTTCGACAGAGCCGTCTCGTCGACGAACGGGCGCCGATCCGACGGCCTGCTCGGCGACGTGCGCCACAGTCCTGACGAGGCAACTGATAAACCCCGCGTCCGCCCGTCGTCGCTGCCGGGCGCGGGCGCCTTTTATGTCGCGGTCGTGAATGAGGAGTACACATGAGTAGTGCGCTGTTCGTCGTGAGCGAGGAAGGGTACTGGGCCGAGGAGTGCATCGAACCGCTGACGACCCTCGAAGCGGAGGGCGTCGACGTGACGGTCGCGACGCCGTCGGGGTCGCCGCCGGTCGTCGACGAGCGGTCGCTCGATCCGGAGGCGGCGGGCGGCGAGGAGCGGGTCGCGGAGCTCCGCGAGGTCGACGAGGAGCATCCGGGGCTCAACGATCCGGAGCCGATCGCGACGGTCGAGGCCGCGGGATACGACGCGGTCGTCTTCCCGGGCGGCCACGGCACCGTCTGGGACGTGAACCAGGACCGGCACGCGCGCCAGCTGCTGCTGGACGCGGTCGGCGGCGACGATGGCGTCGCGCTCGTCGTCTGCCACGCGGTCGGGATCCTGGCGTTCACCCGCGAGGCCGACGGGACGCCGCTCGTGGAGGGCCGCTCCGTCACCGGCTTCCCGAACGACTGGGAGGACGAAATCGTGGACGACCACGACGTGATGCCGGACGGCCGGAAGCTCCCGTACTGGGTCGAAGACGAGGTCGTCCTCGCCGGCGCCGACTGGGACGCCGAGCTCGACGCCGACACCAGCGTCACGGTCGACGGCGACCTGATCACCGCCCGCGGCCCGGGCTCCTCGGCGGACGCCGCGGCGACGCTGCTGGACGAGCTGTAACCCCGTCGCGCGCGAATCGCCCGCGTTTCGGACGGCTCCGTGTCCGTCCGCAGGCCTCGTTACGGCTATAGACGGCTATAGACCGCTATTACCGAGGTTTATGATCGGCCGCGACGAGTGGCGGGCATGGCCTCGACAGAGCGGATCGGCGAGACGTCGATCGGGACGTACCGGGAGTACGTCATGGACGTCCGCGTCGTCGAACTGGACGGCGGACGCTACCGGTTCGAAGCGCCGCGTCACGACGGGATCGAGTTCGGGGACGCCGAGACCGCCGAGCTCTACGCCGACATCTACTTCGACGTCAACGGGTTCGAGGAGGCCGGTACCGGCGATCGGGGCGTCCCGCCGATCATCATCCAAGCCGGCCGAGACACGCTCGCGGCGTACCTCCTCACCCAGCCGTACGCGGACCGTCAGTGGGTCGGCTCGTTCATGGGCGTCCAGCCCGGGAAGATAGAGCGATACGCATCGCGAGTCCGGAAGCGGGCGGACAACATCCGGCGGAACGTCTCGGAGATGGAGGACGCGGAGACCGATCTCTGAGCGGGACGAACGCAGTTCGTTTTCGGCGGGACGTACGGACCGTCGGGAGGCGGGGCCAGCGCCGCGGTTGTTTCCTCTCGGCGGAACGGGTAGCGGTACGGCGGCCGACGCGAGCGGACCCGACGGGTCACGACCGCGGGGGATCGGTCCGTTCCGCTTCCGTCGGCTATATAGCGACGGTAACCGCTCTAATCAGGGGTGTTAACCTATTATAAACGGGTTTTACGCTGGGATGCGCGCCCCCATGTGGATGGTTGACCAATCCAAACGGCGTCTGATGAAAGCCTCCGTCGCCGCCCTGGTCGGCGCGGGGGTCTCTGGCACCGCGAGCGGAGCGGAGGATAGCTACCGGGGGTACAGCCCCGCTGACTCGACGGACGACGAGGACACGCAGACCTCGGGCGCACCGAGCGTCGTGGGCGACCTCAAGCGGTTCTCGACGACGGCCTTCGGCGCGGAGATGACCGGACCGTTCGTCTTCGAGGACGGCTCGCTGCTGATCAGCGTCCAGCACCCGAGCCGCGACAACCCGGAACCGTACGACAGGGCCGGAGTCGGCTACTACGAGGGGTTCCAGTTCTCGTTCGATGGGGAGAACGACGACTTCAGCGAGTCCCCGGCCCCGGTCGAGGAACAGCAGGACGGCGTCTTCGCCGCCGCCGGCGACTTCGAGTACTTGATCCGAGAGGGGGACGCGATCAACGGCGGCACCGAGCGCTGGGGGATCACCCAGACCCCCGACGGACGGGACGTCACGACCGAGAACTTCGCGGGCACGACCTACGGCGACTCGGGGTACAACCCGGACGCCAACCACTTCGTCGCGACGGACGACGACGGGACGGAGGGATTCCTCTTCACGAACGACGAGAACAGTCCCGGGAACGTCATGCGGACCCCGCTGTCACAGACCGAGGACGGCGAGTGGGAGGCCGACGCCGAGAACGCGATCAACGCGGTCAACACGGACGCGTTCCGAGAGATCGGCGGGACCCGTATCAACTGCTACGGCGACCTCAGCCCGTGGAACACGCCGCTGTCCTCCGAGGAGAACTACGCCCACCCCCGAGCGAACCTCACGGGAACGATCGGCGATATCGTCGAGGCCGGCGACGGCGAAGGACTGCGCGGGGCGGCCTACTTCTGGAACCGGCCGAACCCCTCGGAGATCCAGCCGGCGGTCAACGACTACGACGAGGTCGACGGCTGGTACGTCCAGGGCTACTGGAACATGACCGGCGTCGAACACCTCGCCTACCACCTCGGCGCCGAGCCGGTCGAGTCCGGCGACGGGAACCCGATCGAACCGATCGGGGACGTCTACCCCAACCCGTACCGCTACGGCTATCACGTCGACGTCCGGAACCCGACGGGCGCGCCCGGAGAGCTCGACCCAGTCAAGTACTACGTGATGGGTCGGGCCGCGTGGGAGGCCCCCGATTTCCTCCCCGACGAGCGGACGGTCTACGGCTGCTCCGACGGCGACAGCAAGGGCATCTACAAGTTCGTCGCCGACCGACCGATCTCGAGTTACTGCGATCCGATGGACGTCGCCGGGACGCTCTACGCGCCGAAGATCACCAACGACGAGGCCGCGTCCGGGAAGTCGCCGGCCGAAGTCCCCCTCGACGTCGAGTGGCTGCCGATGGGACACGCCTCGAATCGGGAGGTCGAGTCGTGGATCGCCGAGTACGACGGCGTCACCCAAGTCGACTACCTCGAGAGCCACGCCGACTGGAGCGAGGGCGACGAGGTCACCGAGGCGGTCCTCAAGCAGGCGGATCTCGAAGTCATCGCGAACGGCAACGAAGACTACGTCTCGGACGAGCAGATCGTGGAGTGGGCCGAGCAGTACGCGGAACGGGGTCCGGACGGCGTCGACGAGGAGCTCAGGCGAGTGCCGTTCATCGAGACGCGGGCCGCGGCCAAGGAGATGGGCGCCTCCATCGAGTTCAACAAGGCGGAGGGCGTCGACAGCGTCGACGACGCCGAGCCGGGCGACTACGTCTACTTCGGCATCTCCGAGTTCAACGACGACCTGGCCGGCCCGACCAACGACGGCGGCGACATCGCGCTCGACCGCGTCGACGGCGGCGTCGTCTACCGCGCCGAGCTCGGGCCGCGATACGACGTCTCGACGCTCGAACCGGTCGTCGTCGGGCCCGACTTCACCAGCGAGGAGGCGATGAAAGACGTCGACGATTCGCTGCGCAACGTCGACAACGTCTACGCGATGCGCGACGGCCGCGTCCTCCTCTGTGAGGACGGCTGGCGGGGCGGAAACCGAAGCTATCCGAACGACGCGATGTACGTCTACGAGCCCGAGGAAACCGAACGGCGCGGGCCACCCGGTGGCGATCCGCCGGGCAACGGGAACGGCGGCGGAAACGGGAACGGGAACAGCGGTGGGAACGGTAACGGGAACGGCGGCGGAAACAGTAACGACAACGGAAACGGGAACGGCGGCGGAAACGGGAACGGCAACGGAAACGGGAACGGCGGCGGAAACGGCGGATAGGTTCGGGACCGCGGTCGCCCGTTGAGCGCTCGCCGTTTCGTTGGCGGCCGGGTTCGCGCCGGGACCGGTCCCTTCCGTCGTCGTGCGCTTCGGCCCTCCCAGGGGTTTCGACCGCGGGACCGCCGGTTCCCGGTCGGGCTACCGAATCACGAACGCCGGCTCTCCGATCCGTTCGCTCTTGCACTCCGGGCACCGCGACGGCTCGTTGACCGGGTCGTCGAAGCCGTCGAAGCCGCAGTCGCGGCACTCGGGCGGCGCGACGAGGAACCGCTCGTCGGCGTCGGCGTCGTCGACCGACCGCGAGACGTGGTCGAGGTGCTCGTACACGACCGGCGTCGGCAGCGACAGCGACTCGCCGAGGTCGCTCGCGGTCGCCGGGCCTTCGCGGAGCGTCTCGGCGATGCGCTGACGAGTCGTCTCCATGCCGGCCGTTCGCGGGCGGTGAATAAAACGGCGGCGGGAAACTGCTCGCCCGACCCTCACTCCGCGGGCCGCGGCGCCAACACCACCAGCGCGACGCTCTCCTCGCGCGCGGTCGGTTCGACCGTGGACTCCCCCCCGAACCGGAGGATCTCCCCGGCCTCGACTCGGTGGAGGTCGCCGTCGAGGGCGACGTCGACGGCGCCCTCCAGCACGTGGAACAGCACGGTCCGGTCGGGATGCTCGTGTCTAGGCACGCGCTCGCCCGCCTCCAGCGACAACCGGATCGTCTTCGGCTCCCGCCCGGGGAACGCGTCCGCGTGCGGCTCGCCGTCGAGGTCGGCGATGCGAGCCCGGTCGGCCCCGGGAGCGTCCCGGTCGGCCGCCTTCGGGAACTCGGCGACGAACCGAGAGGGGCCCTCCCGCTCCGACTCGTAGCCGTCGGCGTCGAACGCGGGCCTCTCGACCGCCATCTCGTGGTACAGCGGTTTCGGATCGTGGTCGTTGACGACCGTCAGCGTCTCGCCCGGCGCCAGCTCCTCGAAGGCGCCGTGTATCCGGCCGTGTCGCTCGCTCGGCGGGAGGTCTCGCACGTCGAGTTCGGTCATACGCGTTGGATTCCCCGCGACCCCTATGTGCGGTGTCGCGAACACGTTCGGGCCGCACCGGCGGTGGTCGGGGCGGGACGGGTCCGGTCCGCGACCGGGACGGCACGGGTCGGTCGAAGCAGCGGGACGGCTCAGGCCAGCCACAGGAGCCGGACGTTGCTCGCGGTGAGGTACGTGCCGACGAGCGTCAGGAGGACGGGCGGGAAGTAGTAGAGGAGCGCGTCGCCGTCGCGGGCGCCCGAGACGCTGATCCACAGCATCACGAGGTAGACGGCGATCTTCAGGGCCACGAGTCCGGAGAGCCCGAAGGAGTCGAGCGCGAAGACGACGACCGGGTTCGCCTCGTCGATCGTCGGGACGTACTCCAGGAAGGCGATCGTCGAGACGACGTCGCCGACGCCGTACGTCGCGGTCGCCGCGATCCACAGCCAGTAGAACTCCTGCGGCCGGCGGCTGTACGCCGGGCGACGTCGCCGTCGATCGCGGGACCGGGACACGGTTCGAGGTGTCGAGGCGACGAGGTGAATCTGCCGGTTCGCCGCGGTTGGCCGGTGGGGTCGCTCCGCCGCGGTCGCGCCGCCGAGCCCGCCCGCGCCGCCGAGACCGCCCGCGCCGCTTCCGGATCGTTCAATGTCGGCCGGCCGGAGGGATCCCCATGGGCACGCCACTGGAGCCGCGGGCGGAGCAGGTCGAGGAGGTCCTCGACCGGCTGTACGAGGAGTACCCGGACTCGACCATCTCGCTGAACTACTCGAACCGGCTGGAGCTGCTCATCGCCGTGATCCTCTCCGCGCAGTGCACCGACGAGCGCGTGAACGCTGTGTGCGCCGACCTCTTCGAGACGTACGAGACGCCCGAGGAGTACGCGAACGCGCCGCAGGAGGAGATGGCCGAGGCGATCAACTCGATCACCTACTACAACAACAAGGCGAAGTACATCCGCTCGGCGTGCGCGGACATCGCCGAGAAACACGACGGCGAGGTCCCCGACACGATGTCCGAGCTGACCGACCTGGCCGGGGTGGGACGGAAGACCGCCAACGTCGTCCTCCAGCACGGTCACGACGTCGTCGAGGGGATCGTGGTCGACACCCACGTCCAGCGGCTCACCCGGCGGCTCGGTATCACCGAGGAGGAGCGCCCCGAGGCGATCGAGCGGGACCTCCTCGACGTCGTCCCCGAGAGCGACTGGCAGCAGTTCACGCACCTCATGATCGACCACGGGCGCGCCACCTGCACCGCGATCAACCCGGACTGCGCCGACTGCGTGCTCGCGGACGTCTGCCCGTCCGAGAAGGGCGACGCCGAGGTCGACCTCGCGAGCGGAGAGGCGTGGTAACGGGTCCGCGCGACCGACGGAAGCGATGAGCGAGCGTCGCACGCGTATTTAAACACCCCTTCGAACGGGGGGTCTCCCCGAATGCCTCCACGCGAGAGGGAACTCGCTTCGTAGTTTATCTTCCATACCGGCGTACTCGCAAGTGAGGAGAGACGCTATGTCAATCAAAACCACAAACGAGTTCGGCGGGGAGATCGGCGGCGTCACGCTACTGGGGAAGGCGCACTCGCTGTCGGCGCTGTTCATCGTGATGCTCCGAGCGACGATCGGCGGGATGATCCTGTTCGCCGGGCTCGGGAAAGCGACCGGCGAGCCGTTCGACGCCAGCGGCTACCTCGTTCACGCGCCCGACGCGGCGAGTCCGGTCAGCGGCCTGTACGCCGCGATGGGCTCGACGCCGTGGTTCGTCGAGTTCGCGAACGTGTTCGTCCCGGCGACGCAGCTGCTCATCGGGACGGCGCTCATCCTGGGCGCGTTCGTCCGGCTGGCCGCGCTCGGCGGCGCGACGCAGATGGCGCTGTTCTACCTCGGCGGGTGGAGCGGCGACGTCCTCGCGCTGTTCGACTCGACGCTGGTGTACGCGGTCGTGTTCCTCACGGTCGCCGCCTTCGGCGCGGGTCGCGTCCTCGGGCTGGACGCCTACATCGAGCGGATCGAGGTCGGCGGCGAGGCGCTGACGGAGAAGTTCCCGGCGCTCCGCTACGTCCTCGGGTGAACGAGGGCGACGCCTAGCGCGTCGGTCGGGTAGCCGCGAACCGCCGACTCGTCTTCAGACCGTTCGGTTCTCCGGCCGCTTCGTCGCCGAGCGTCGACGCCGGTGACCGTGTCATCGCACGGACTCGGCCCCGGCACCGGCGCTCCGTTTCGGGTTCCATTCGATATAAGAGCGCGGGGGCGAAACGGAGCGGTAATGGATCTCGGTTCGCGGGACGCGTTCGCTCGGATGGGGACGCTCGGCATCGAGGAGGAGTTCTACATCGCGGATGCCGACGGTCGCCCGACGTCCGGAACCGACGACCTCGTGTACGGCCGCGACCCGCCGAGCGCGGTGCCCGACGGGTTCGACCACGAACTGTTTAAATGCACCATCGAGGCGCAGACCCAGCTGATCGAGGACCCCGCGGACGCCGAGGACGCCCTGTCGGCGGTCCGGAAGGCGCTCGTCGACCACGCCGCGGCCGACGGCTACCGGATCGCCGCCGCGGGGCTCCACCCGGCGGCGAAGTGGCGCGAGCTGGACCACGTCGAGAAGCCGCGCTACAAGGCGCAGCTCGACCGGATACAGTACCCCCAACACCGCAACACCACGGCCGGCCTCCACGTCCACGTCGGCGTCGACGACGCGGACAAGGCGGTGTGGATCGCCAACCGCCTCCGCTGGCACTGCCCCGTGCTGCTCGCGTTGTCGGCGAACTCCCCGTTCTGGAACGGCTTCGACACGGGGCTCGCGTCGGCCCGCGCGAAGATCTTCGAGAACCTCCCGAACACCGGGATCCCCTCCGCGTTCGACGACTTCGACGCCTTCCAGCGCTACGAGCGCCGGATGGTCGAGACGGACTCGATCGCCGACCGCGGCGAGCTCTGGTTCGACGTGCGCCCGCACACCGGCCACGGCACCGTCGAGGTGCGCGCGCCCGACGCCCAGCGCGACCCAGATGTCACCCTCGCGCTGGTCGAGTACGTGCACGCGCTCGTCGTCGACTACGCGGAGCGCTACGACGACGGCGAGTCCGCGCCGGCGCTCCGCCGCGAGCTGTTAGACGAGAACAAGTGGCGCGCGATCCGCCGCGGGCACGACGCCTCGTTCGTGGCCCGGAGCGGCGAGGAGACGGTCTCCCTCGGCGAGGTCGTCGACAGTGAGTGCGACCGGCTCGGGATCGACGGGATCCGCGGTGTGTACGACGCCGAGAGCGGCACCGAGCGCCAGCGGCGGCTCCGCGAGGAGTCCGGGCTCGACGCGCTGTGCGAGGACCTGGTCCTGTCGACGTGAGGCGGGCCGGGCGGCGACGGTGCCGGATCGTCGATCGCCGCGACTTCCGTCGGAACGAAAGCGACGAGAAACCCTTTTGGGCGCGCGGACACCACTCACAAGTATGACGAGTGACGAGTTCGACGACGACCCCGCCGCGGATCCCGACGGCGGCGCCGCCCTCGGGGCGGGAGAGGGAGAAGACGAGTCGCCGACAGAGCGGACCCGCGAGGAGCTCCGCAAGACGAGAGAGCGGCTCGGCGAGGGGGCCGACAAGGCGGTCAAGGGGTTCGACGACAACGTCGTCGACCTGCTGGCGTGGCTGCTCGACACCGAGACCCGGGCTCGGATCTACGTCTACCTGCGGGACAACCCGCGGAGCACGAGCGACGAGGTCGCCGACGGCACCGGCCTCTACCCGAGCACGGTCCGCGAGGCGCTCGCGGAGCTCCACGACGAGGAGAAGGTCGAGCGAGACAAGCGCGAGGCCAGCGGCGCCGGCAACAACCCCTACGAGTACGAGGCGATCGCGCCCAGCGAGCTGGTCCGGGGCGTCGTCGGCGACGTCCAGCGCGAGCTGAACGCCGTCTTCAACCTCGACCGACGCCTCGGCGGCGAGTCGCCGGACGGCGACGCGGAGCCCGTACAGATCTCCGTCGGTGGCGACGAGAGCGGGGAGGGACACGACGCGGACGGGGACGCCGGGGGACACGACGCGGACGACACCGCGGCGAACGACGAGGACGACGCCGCGAGCCGATAGCGACGACGCGGCGGGCACCGAACGGCGAAGAGGACGCCGCGACGGTTCCGAGTTCGGGACACTTTAAGTTCCGCCCGCGCAACCGACGGGCATGAACGTCGCGCTTGGTGGCACGTTCGATCCCGTTCACGACGGCCACCGGAAGCTGTTCGAACGGGCGTTCGAGCTGGGGGACGTCACCGTCGGCCTCACGTCCGACGAGCTCGCGCCGAAGACCCGACACGTCGAGCGCTACGTCCGCCCGTACGACCGCCGCAAGCGCGACCTAGAGGCCGAGCTGGCGCCCCGGGCCGAGGAGTACGACCGCGAGTTCGCGGTCCGCGAGCTCACCGAGCCGACCGGTATCGCCGTCGAGCCGGAGTTCGACGCCCTCATCGTCTCCCCCGAGACGAAGGCGGGCGGCGAGCGGATCAACGAGATCCGCCGCGAGCACGGGCACGACCCGCTCGAACTGGTCGTCGTCGACCACGTCCCGGCCGAGGACGGCGAGCGGATCTCGTCGACGCGGATCGTCGCGGGCGAGATAGACGAGCACGGCAACCTGACGCCCGACCGCGAGGGTCGCGGCGCGACCCGGCCGGAATGACGGCCGACGACGACCCCGGACGGCTCGCCCGCGTCGCGGTCGGAGAGACCGGATTCGAGCGCGCGGCCGTCTGGAGCGCGGTCGGCTTCGCGGTCTCGTACGTCGCCTTCGACGCGGTCGCACTCGCCGGCGGGATCGCTGGCCTGACTTCCGCCGGCGTCGTCGCGCCGGTCGCGGCGGTCCTCGCGGCGCTGACCGCCGTCGGAACGACCGCGTACGCCGCGGTCGGCGCCGGCGCGCTCCCCGCGGTCCTGCTCGCGTACGGCCCCCTCGCGGCCGCCCTCCTGCGGACGATCGGACCGACGCCGTACGCGATCCCCCTCGCCGACCCGCTCCCCTTCGCTGTCGCCATCGCCGAGCCGCTCGGGGTCGCCCTCGCGGCCGCGGTTGCAGTCGGCCTCGCCGGCTACGCGATCGGCCGGGTCGTCGCCGGTATCGGCGGCACCGACGGGGAAACGGACGAGTCGGCCGGCACGGACGGGTCCGCCGCCGCCGCGAACGGAGACGGGGAAGCGGGCGCGAGCGACTGACGCGAACGCGGGCGCAGGCGACCGAGTCGGACCTTACTCCCCGTCGAGCTTCCCGTTGAGCACCTTCGCCGCGACGAGGACCGGGTCCCACACCGGGCTGAACGGGGGCGCGTACGCCAGGTCGAGCCGCTCGACCTCGGGGACGGTCATGTCGGCCTCCAGCGCGGTCGCGAGCGTGTCGATCCGGATCGCGGCGCGGTCGGGGCCGACGATGCTCCCGCCGATCAGCCGCCCGGTGTCGCGGTCGGCGACGAGGGTCACGTCGGTCGGCGCCGCGCCCGGGTAGTAGCCCGACCGCGAGCCGGCGGTGACTGTCTCGCGGACCGGATCGAAGCCGGCCTCGCGGGCCGCTTCCGCCTCGACGAGGCCGACGCGACCGGCCTCCATGTCGAACGCCTTCACGACCGCGGTGCCCGCGACGTCGCCCACCGGCGAGGGGTCGCCCGCGACGGTGGCGCCGATCGCCCGCCCGGCGCGGTTCGCGGTGAGGCCGAGCGGGATCCACGCCGGCTCGCCCGTCACGGCGTGCCTCGCGGTCGCGCAGTCGCCGGCGGCGTACACGTCGGGGAGGCTCGTCCGGCCGTGCTCGTCGATCGAGATCGCGCCGCCCTCGCCGAGCTCGACGCCGGTCCCGTCCAACAGCCCCGTGTTCGGCCGGATCCCGACGCCGACGACCGCCATGTCGACGGGGAACGTCTCCCCGTCGAACGCCACGGCCTCGATCCGGTCGTCGCCGACGAGGCCCTTGACGGGGCTCCCCGTGTGGACGGTCACGCCCTCGTCGACCAGCTCCGCCTCGACGCGCTCGCCGACCGCCTCCCCGAACGGCGGGATCAGGTGGTCGGAGCGCTGGAAGACGTGGACGTCGAGATCGCGACCGGAGAGCGCCTCGGCCATCTCGACGCCGACGTAGCCGCCCCCGACGATCGCCGCCGTCTCGGGGGCCGGCATCGCGGCGTTGCGCTCGACGCGCTCGCGGTCGACCGCGCTCACGTCGGCGCGGTCTGGGTCGTACGCGTCGGGCTCAGCGATGTACGCGTCGATCGCGGCCGCGGCGTCCATGTTGTGGAGGGTAAAGGCGCCGTCGACCCCGCGCACGTCGAACGGCCCGGTCGACGCGCGCCCGCCGGTCGCGACGAGGAGGTCGCCGTACGGCTGCTCGAAGGCGTCGCCGTCGGCGGGTTCGACGGTGACGGTCTTCCCGGCCGGGTCCACCGCGACGACCTCGTGGCCGCGTCGGAGGTCGATCCCGCGCTCGTCGACCTCGCTCGGGGACAGCGAGAGGAGGTCCGACATGCGCTCGATGCGGCCCTCGATGAAGTACGGCGTCCCGCAGTAGGCGTACGAGATCCATCGGCCTTTCTCGAAGACGACGACTTCGCGGTCGGGCGCCTCGCGGCGGAACTTGCTGGCCGCGCTCAGCCCGGCCGCGTCGGCGCCGACCACGACGAAGGGATCGCTCATGAATTCGACGACGGCGGGACCGTATAAAAAGGCACTCCGCGGGTGCGGACCGGGCGCCCGATCACGGGACGGCCGCCCGGGCGTCGACGGTGAGACGCGACAATCGCGACAGCCGTTACCTAGGCGTCGTCGTCTGCCAGCCGCGACAGGGTCTCGCGGGCGTTCTCGACCGCGGCCTCCTTCTTCGCCGGGTACGCCTCCACCTTCGCGCGGACGGTGATTCCGGGGCCGAGCCGGACCTCGCCGCGGAACGCGGCCTGCTTGTCGGCGCGGAGGAACAGCGCGCAGTTGTCGTCGACGCGCTGGTCGAGCTCGTCGATCACGCGGTCGACGTCGTCGAGGTCGGCGAGCGCGTCGAGCACGTGGCGCATCCCGTCCGCGTTCTCGATCCGGGCCGAGAGCACGACGATCCGGTCGCCGTGGTGGCCGACGTTCTCGACGCGGTCGAGCTCGGCGTCCTCCGGGAGGAACCTGCGGAGGGCGTCTTCGACCCGCTTCTCGTCTTCGGTGGCGTACGAGAACGCCCGGAGGTCGACGTAGTGGAAGGGGACTTTGGGCATTGCGGGTCGGAAAAGGGGTCGGTTACTCCTCGCTCTCGACGGCGTCGAGCGCGTCCTCGGGGACGCCCGTCTCCTGGCCGTCCTCGAAGCTGACCGTGTAGGTCGCGTCGCCGAACATCGTCTCCATCACCTGCGTGATCGTGCCCGTCTCGCCGTCGTACTCGCTGTGTTTGTCGTGGAGCACGACCTCGTCTTCCTTCTCGAAGCTCATGCGCGTTCGTTCCGGTGGGACGCTTAAAAGCGCGCGGATCCGGAGCGGCGGACCGTCCCCGGGTCGGGGCGACGGACCGGATCCGCGCGCTTTTAA
>NZ_NHPF01000150.1:0-10382 GCF_002252925.1 Halorubrum sp. Ea8 | reverse complement strand
CGACGTCGAGCGCGTCGCGGAGCTCCGCGAGGCGGTCGCCCTTGAGGCGTACTACCAGTCGTACCAGGACAAGCGCGAGCTCGTCGCCGACCTCCTCTTCGAGGACGGCGGCAACCTCGCGGCGCACGTCTCCGAGCAGTTCCGCGAGAAGCTGGAGACGGAGGTCGAGACCGCGACCGCCAACGTCGTCACCGAGGCGGTCGACGGCGTCGAGTTCGACGTGCTCGACACCGACGGCTACACCCACCGGTACGACTTCCCGCCGACGCCGCTCCTCCTCGACGACCTCCACCGCCGGCGCGCGAACGGCGAGGCGCACGCGACCGTCGGCATCGGCACCGACGAGCTGTACATCCGAACGAGCGAGGGCGTCTCCGTCCGCGACGTGGCCGAGCGCGCGGCCGAGCTCGCGCCCGCCGCCGACGTCACCACCGCTGGGCTCCGCGAGGGCAAGATCGAGTTCCTCTCGGGCGAGCGGGACGCGGTCGAAGATGCCGTCGTCGCCGCCGTGGCCGAGGCGTTCTGAGCGGGGCACCGCCCCGGTCGCGCTCGGCGAGCGCACTCACCGCCGCGTGAACGGTCCCGGCGGGAGGATGAGATCGTCGAGCTCGGAGAGGTGTTTCACGTTGAAAACGACCTTCAGCTCGTCGCTCAGCGGGTAGCCGTTACACGAGAGCCGGAACCCCCGCTCGGCGAGCTCGTCGGGCATGATGTGGTTCGCCGGCTGCGAGAGCTCCCCCTCGACGAGGTACACCGCGCAGTTCGCGCAGGCGCCGCCGCGACAGGAGAACGGCCACTCGAACCCGCGGTTCTCCGCCGCCTCTAACAGGCTCTCGTCCGGCTGGACGAGCAGGCGTCCGTGCTCGGCCGCGCCGAGGTCGGCGTGCGACGCCCGCCGGAAGAGGTCGTCGTCGTCGAGCGACCAGCCGTAGTCGGCGAGCGCGTCGTAATCGAGGAACTCGACGCGGGCCGGCTCCACCTCGGCGGCGTCGCCCTCCTCGTCGGTCAGGTCGACGTCGGCGGCGGCGACCGCACCGTCGTCCCCGTTTCCGTTCCGCTCCCGCTCGTCGAGCTCCCGATAGGCGCGCCTGACGAGTTGGAACTCCTCGAGCGTCCCGCCTCGGTCCGGGTGCGCCTCCTTCACCCGGTCGCGGTAGGCGCGCTCGATCGCGGCCTCGTCGGCGTCCTCGTCGATTCCCAACACCTCGAACGGCGAGACCATTCCCTACCGAGACGTAGTCGAGTGACGCACATAAACGCCCCACAAGCCGGCAGTGCGGGGAGGCGAACCGGCCGGGGGTCGGTCCGCGAGTCGATGGTTTAAGAGCCGCGGCGCCGAGGGATCGCGTAATGGGAAACGCGGACTTACGCGACCTCGCGGCGATCCGGGACGTCGCCTTCGAGGAGATCGAGGGGAGCGTCGTCGCGGTCGACGCGCACAACTGGCTGTACCGGTACCTCACGACGACGGTGAAGTGGACGGCCGACGAGAAGTACACCACCCCCGACGGCGTCGAGGTCGCGAACCTCATCGGCGTCGTCCAGGGGCTCCCGAAGTTCTTCGAACACGACCTGATCCCGGTGATGGTGTTCGACGGCGCCGTCACCGACCTGAAGGCCGACGAGGTCGCGGACCGACGCGAGAAGCGCGAGCGGGCCGAGGACCGGCGAGCGGCGGCCGAGGAGCGCGGCGACGCCGTGGAGGCCGCCCGACTGGAGGCCCGCACCCAGCGGCTTACGGACACGATTCAGGAGACGACGCGCGAGCTGTTACGCCTGCTCGACGTGCCGGTCGTCGAGGCCCCGGCCGAGGGGGAGGCCCAGTGCGCGCGCATGGCGGCGACCGGGACCGTCGACCACGCCGGAAGCGAGGATTACGACACGCTGCTGTTCGGCGCCCCGACGACGCTCCGACAGCTCACGAGCAAGGGCGATCCGGAACTGATGGAGCTCGCGGCGACGCTCGACGAACTCGAACTGGACCGGCAGGGGCTGATCGACGTCGCCATGCTGTGCGGCACCGACTTCAACGAGGGCGTTCACGGCGTGGGGCCGAAGACCGCCGTGACGGCGGTGAAGGAGCACGGCGACCTCTGGGGCGTCCTCGACGCGCGCGGCGCCGAGATCCCGAACGCCGCGGAGATCCGCGAGCTGTTCATGGACCCGCCGGCGGCCGACGTCGCCGTCGACGCCGACGTGAACCCCGACGTGGAGGCCGCCCGCACCTACGTCGTCGACGAGTGGGGCGTCGCGGCCGACGAGGTCGAGCGCGGGTTCGAACGCATCAGGGAGTCGCAGGTCCAGACCGGACTCGACCGGTGGTCGTGAACGGCGGGGCCTCGGCGGTCGCGATCCGCCGCGCCTCCCCGCGTTGCGGACGAGCGGAGCGGCGAGAAGCCGGCGCGGTGGCCGCGAACATACCTTTTATTTCCCCTCGCGGGAAGGGAGAACCACACGTGTCGTGGACCACTTCTCGACCGCGGATCCCGCCGGTCGGCGTCTCCCGGGGGCGGGCCAGCCGCGACCGCACGGCGCGGACGTGCGGGTCGGACCGAGTGTCCCACGACGACCCCTTTCACCAATGAGCTTCGAAGTTCCCGACGAGTTACGGTATCTGGAATCGCACGAGTGGACCACGACCGGCGGCGACAGCGTCCGCGTCGGCGTCTCCGACTTCGCGCAGGACGAGCTCGGCGACGTCGTCTTCGTCGAACTGCCGGAGGTCGGCGACGAGGTCACCGGGGGCGAGCCGTTCGGCGTCGTCGAGTCGATCAAGGCCGTCTCGGACCTGTACGCCCCCGTCTCGGGCGAGGTCGTCGCCGTCAACGAGGACCTGTTCGACCGCCCGGAGCTCGTCAACGAGGACCCGTACGGCGACGGGTGGATGATCGAGATCGACGCGGTCGACGGCGGCGACGCCGAGGGGCTCCTCGACGCCGACGAGTACGACGCGCAGATCGCGTAGCGAACCGGACGGCGGAACGGACAGAGCGGGACTCGCCAGCGGACACACGACAATGAGAACCTCACCCTTCGACGGACGATCCGGTACCGGACGACAGAGCGACGGCGGGCGCGCGGGAGCGGACCGACGTACGGGAGCGAGCCGACGCGCGGCGGGCCGACGCGGGGGATCGGACCGATGAGCGGAACGAGCGGCACTCCGTACGCGCCGCACACCGACGAGGAGACGGCGGCGATGCTCTCGGCGATCGGCGCCGAGGACGAGGAGGCGCTGTTCGACATCCCGGACGACGTCGCCTTCGACGGCGATCTCGGGATCGAGCCGCGCACGGAGCGGGAGATCCGCGCGGAGTGTTCGCGGATCTTCGGTCGGAACGACGACCTGACCGAGTTCCTCGGGCGCGGCCACTACGGCCACTACGTCCCGAGCGTCGTCGACCACCTCTCGGACCGCGCGGAGTTCCTCACGAGCTACACCCAGTACCAGCCCGAGATCTCGCAGGGGTTCCTCCAGGCACTGTTCGAGTACCAGTCGATGCTGGTGGAGCTCACCGGTCTCCCGGTCGCGAACTGCTCGATGTACGACGCCGCGACCGCGCTCGGCGAGGCGGCGACGCTCGCGGACCGGGTCCGGTCGACCTCGGGCGACACCGTCCTCGTCCCGGAGCAGCTCCGCGAGGGGAAACGCGAGGTGCTCGCGAACTACTGCGGGGGCGCCGACCTCGCTATCGAGCCGTACCCGATGGCCGACGGCAACGCCGACGTCGACGCCCTCGCCGAGCGCGTCGGCGACGACGTCGTCATGGTGTACGCCGAGAACCCGACGGTCCGCGGTTGTATCGAGGAACGGCTCGCGGCGGTCGGCGACCTCGCGGCCGACGCCGACGCGCTGTTCGTCCTCGGCTCGGACGTCGTCTCGCTCGCGGTCCTCGAGGAGCCGGCGAGCGTCGGCGCGGACGTCGTCGTCGGCGAGGCGGACGCGCTCGGGCTCCCGACCGCCTACGGGATGGGGCTCGGGATCTTCGCCTGCAGCGACGAGTTCCTCCGGCAGGTGCCGGGGCGGCTCGTCGGCGCGAGCGAGGACGCCGGCGGCGACCGCGCGTTCACGCTCACGCTCCAGACCCGCGAACAGCACATCCGGAAGGAGCGGGCGACCTCCAACATCTGCACGAACCAGGCGTGGGTCGCGCTCCGGGCGGCGATCCACGCGGCGGTGCTCGGGCCGGACGGCCTCGTCGACCTCGCGAACGACTGCGTCCGCGAGTCGGCGGCGCTCGCCGACCGGATCGACGGGCTGAACGGCGCCGTCGCGCCGGTCCACGACCGCCACCACGTCCGGGAGTTCGCCGTGCGCGTCGACCAGCCGGCCGCGGCGATCGCCGAGGACCTGGAGGCCGAGGGCTTCGCGGTCCACGTCGTCGACGAGCATCTCCTGCAGGTGTGCGTGACCGACCTGAACGCGGCCCGGACGGACGACCTCGTCGCGGCGTTCGAGGAGGTGATCTGAGTGATCCACGACCAGGCCAGCTACGACCGGGACGACGAGGACGTCCGGGAACCGCTGCTCTCGGAGAAGGGAGAGGCGACCGTCGACGTGACCGCGGATTCGCCGCTCCCGGACGACCTGACGCGGGACGAGCTCACGCTCCCCGCGCCCTCCGAGCCGGAGATCGCCCGCCACTACACCCGCCTGTCGCAGATGAACTGGGCGATCGACTCCGGCCCGTACCCGCTCGGGAGCTGCACGATGAAGTACAACCCGAAGTTCACCGAGGACGTCGCGGCCGACCCGAACGCGGCGGTCCACCCGGACCGCTCCGAGCGGTCGGCGCAGGGGAACCTCGAGCTCCAGTACCGGCTCCAGGAGCTCCTCGCCGAGATCGGCGGGATGGACGCCGTGACGCTCCAGCCGCCGGCGGGCGCGGCCGGCGAGCTCACCGGTATCCTCGTCGCGAAGGCGTACCACGAGCACCACGGCAACGACCGCTCAGAGGTCGTGATCCCGGCCTCGGCGCACGGGACGAACTTCGCGACCGCCGCGACCGCCGGCTACGACGTGGTCGAGCTTCCCTCCGGCGACGACGGGCGGGTCGACGTCGAGGCGCTGGATGCGGCCGTCGGCGACGACACGGCGGCGCTCATGTTAACCAACCCGAACACGGTGGGGCTCTTCGAGCGCGACATCACGGAGATCGCCGAGATCGTCCACGACGCGGGCGGGCTGCTCTACTACGACGGCGCGAACCTCAACGCCCTGCTCGGCCGCGGTCGACCCGGCGACATGGGGTTCGACGTGATGCATTACAACGTCCACAAGACGTTCGCGACCCCCCACGGCGGCGGCGGCCCCGGCGCCGGCCCGGTCGGCGTCGTCGACGAGTTGGCCGAGTTCCTCCCCACGCCGCAGGTCCGCGAGAACGAGAACGCCAGCAGGTACGAGCGCTTCGAACCCGCCAACACCATCGGGAAGGTCCACGGCTTCACCGGCAACTGGCTCGTCCTGATCAAGGCGTACGCGTACGTCGCCCGACTCGGCGACGAGGGGCTCTCGGACGCGTCCGCGAAGGCCGTGTTGAACGCGAACTACCTCGCCGAGCGGATCGACCTGGACGTGCCGCACGGCCCCTTCCACCACGAGTTCGCGGCGACGGCCGGCGAGCGCGACGCCGCCGACGTCGCCAAGCGCATGCTCGACTTCGGCGTCCACCCGCCGACGACGAAGTGGCCGGAGATGGTCCCGGAGGCGATGCTGACGGAGCCGACCGAGATCGAGGGGCAGTCCTCGCTCGACGACCTCGCCGAGGCGTTCAACCTCGCGTACGCCGACACCGACGAGGCGCTCGACGCGGCTCCGAACCGGACGGCCGCGAGCCGCATCGATCAGGTCTCGGCCGCGCGGAACCCGCGGCTCTCGTGGCAGGCGCTCGACGACGAGTGAGAGGGAGCGGCGGGGGGTCGACCGATTACGGATCCGTCACCGGGACGCCGGTCCGCTCGGAGCCGCGAGCCGCGTCGCCGTCGCCCCCGTCGTCGAGCCCGTCGATCGACGAGCCGGGGGCCCGGAGCGCCGATCCGGAGCCGGGACCGTCGGCGTCGAACGGCGGCCCCTTCTCCACGAACCGTCGTAACACCTGCCCCTCGGCGCGATGGAGCGTCTCGCTGCAGGTCGACTTGGCGATGTCGCGGTCGGTGGCGAGCTCGGTGAGCGTGCACTCCCGCGGCGTGTCGTAGTACCCCGCCTCGACGGCGGCGCGGACGAGGTCGCGCTGCGTCTCGGTGAGGACCGGGGTCGGCTCGTCATCGCCGGTCGACTCGACGGTCGCGCCCGCGGCCGCGAGCCGGCGCCCGAACGCCGAGAGCCGCTCGCGATCGTCGACCACCGCGAGGGTCGCGCGGCCGTCGGCGACCTCGACCGGCGACTCGGTCGGGACGCCGGCCCGGCGGGCGGCGGCGACGTACGACGGGGGCGGGGCGGCCACGCGGGCGACCGTCTCCGCCTCGCTCTCTCCGACGATATCGACGTCGTCCACGCGGTCGTGACCGCGGAGGGCCTCGACGGCCTCGACGCGGCCGATCCCCGTCGCCGCCAGCCCGGTGACGTCGCCTTCGTCCCCCGCCACGGTCCCCGTGACCCGGAGCGACGCGTCGGGGGCGGAGCGGGAGGCCTCGCCGAGCCAGGAGTCGGCGGGGAGGTCGAGCCGCAGTCGCGTCCGGCTCATCGGTTCCCCCTCGCGGCGGTCTCCGTGCCGTCGTTTCTTGACATTCGTCTGACGGTACGGCGCCTCGCTCCCTCCCGGTGTCCCTTCATTCGTTTCGATCTTAAGTAGTCGGTCGGCGGCCCGAGATCGTCGAGATCGGTGCATCGAAGTCGAGCGCGGCCGACCGGCCCCACATGGAGACGGCGGACGCGTTCACCGGACTCTCGTGTGTCGACTGCGGGGAGACGTTCGACGCGGCGACGGCGACCCACCGCTGTCCCGACTGCGACGGGATCTTGGACCCCGCGTACGACTACGACCGGGTCGACCTGACGCCCGCGGCGCTCGTGGAGCGGCCCTTCGAGTCGATGTGGCGGTACGCGGACCTGCTCCCGTTCGCGCCGGAGACCGCGGTGTCGCTCGGGGAGGGCGCGACGCCGCTCGTCGAGTGTCCCGCGCTCGCCGACGCGATGGGCGTCGGGCGGGTCCTGCTGAAAGACGAGGGCGCGAACCCGACGGGGACGTTCAAGGACCGCGGGCAGTCGCTCGCGATGACGGCCGCGCGCCAGCACGGCGCCGAGGCGGTCGCGCTGAACAGCGCCGGCAACGCGGGGCAGGCGGCGGCCGCGTACGCCGCGCGGGCGGACCTGGACGCGCACGTGTTCCTCCCGTCGCGGGCGGGATTCACGCAGAAGGCGATGACGGAGGTCCACGGAGCGGAGCTCACCGTGGCCGGCCCGATGGACGGGAACTCTCAGATCGGCGACGCCGGGGCCGCGTACGCCGAGGCGATGGACGACCACCCCGACTGGTACTCGACGAAGACGTTCGTCACGCCGTACCGCCACGAGGGGAAGAAGACGATGGCGTTAGAGCTCCTCGAACAGCTCGACTGGGAGGCGCCCGACGGCGTCGTCTACCCCACCGGCGGCGGCGTCGGGCTCGTCGGGATGCACAAGGCGGCCCGCGAGGTCAGCGATCTGGGGTGGACCGACGGGCTCGTCCCGATGTACGCCGCGCAGGCGGCCGGCTGTGCGCCCGTCGTCGACGCTTACGAGGCGGGCGCCGACAGCCACGAGCCCGTCCCCGACGACGAGGTCGACACGGTCTGTAACGGGATCGCGATCCCGGACCCGGGCGCGAGTCACCTGATCCTGGACGCGGTCAGGGAGTCCGACGGCGGGGCGGTAGCGACGACGGACCGGGAGATCCTCGACGCCGCTATCGAGGTCGCTCGGTCGGAGGGGCTGGAGGTCGGCGCGACCTGCGCGGCCGCCGTCTCCGGGGCGTTCGCGCTGGCCGAGTCCGGTGAGTTCGGCCCCGACGACACCGTCGTCCTGCTGAACACCGGCGCGGGCAACAAGGACGTCGACGCGCTCCGAGCGCACCTCGGCGAGCGCGAGGCGGCCGCCGAGAGCGGAGCGGAGGACGTCTGATCGCCCGAGCGACCGGCGGCGACGCCGCTTCGTCGGTCGAGCACCGCTCACATCTCCCAGTAGTCGACGTCGCCGTCGGTCTCGTAGTAGCCCTCCAGCGACCGCTCCTCGCGGCCGCCCGGGGGCGAGCCGACGTAGACCCCGAATGTGCCGGAGTCGGGATACACCGTCACGTCGGGCTCGGTCATCGTCGACAGCGCGAGGTACCGCACCGGCTCGTCGCCATCGTTGACGACGCGGTGCGCGCCGGACTCGTCGGCCGCGAACGCGACGTAGTCGCCCGCCTCGATCGCTTCCGTCTCGCCGCCGTGCCGGAGGGTCGCCTCCCCCGCGAGGACGTAGAGCGCCTCCTCGTTGGCGGCGTGGTAGTGGTACGGCCACGACTTCGCCCCGGCGGGGAGCTCGTAGAGGCTACAGCCGATCCCCTCGCCGCCGGCCGCCTCGGCGAGCTGTTTCCGCCGGAACCGGGTCTCGCCGCGGTCCGTCTCCGTCCAATCGAGCTCGTTCTCGGTAACGCGTCCCATGTGCGCGGCTCTCGGCCGGCGAGCAAAACGGTTTGGGGGGTCGCGCGGGTCGGCTCGCGGCGAGCGCGTCGTCGATACGCGGGTCGGCTCGCGGCGCCGGGCGGCCGCCGAACCGGAACCACTACGGCGGGCGGTCGCCACCCCTCGCGCATGGAACTCGGCGTCATCGGACTCGGGCGGATGGGGCAGATCGTCGTGAACCGGTCGCTGGCGGCGGGTCACGACGTGGCCGCGTTCGACCTCTCGGCGGAGGCGACCGCGACGGCGGCGGAGGCGGGCGCGACGCCCGCGGACTCGGTCGCCGACCTCTGCGACCGGCTCGGCGAGGAGAAGCGGATCTGGCTGATGGTGCCCGCCGGCGACGCGGTCGACGCCACCCTCGCGGACCTGGAGCCGCACCTCGACGGCGACGACGTGGTCGTCGACGGCGGCAACTCCCGGTTCCACGAGTCGGTCCGGCGCGCCGAGGAGACGGACGCCGCCTACCTCGACTGCGGCACGTCCGGCGGCCCCGCCAGCGCCGAGGCGGGCTTCTCGCTGATGATCGGCGGCCCGGAGTGGGCCTACGAGGCGCTCGTCCCCGTCTTCGACGCGGTCGCGACCGGGCCGGACGGCCACGACCGGATGGGCGAGTCGGGGTCGGGCCACTACGTGAAGATGGTCCACAACGGCGTGGAGTACGCGCTGATGCAGGCGTACGGCGAGGGGTTCGAGCTGCTCGCCGAGGGGCGGTACGACCTCGACATGGAGTCGGTCGCTCGGACGTGGAACAACGGCGCAGTCATCCGGTCGTGGCTCCTGGAGCTGTGCGAGGAGGCGTTCCGCGAGGAGGGGTCCGACTTGGGCGACGTCGCCGACCGCGTCGCCGGCGGGTCCACCGGGACGTGGACGGTCGAGGAGGCGCTCGAACAGGAGGTCCCCGTCCCGCTCATCTATCAGGCGCTCGCCGAGCGGTTCGACTCGCGGAACGAGGGTCGCTTCTCTCGACGGCTCGCCAACCGGCTCCGGTACGGCTTCGGCCGTCACGAGGTCGCGCGGCGGTCGGACGGCGCGTAACGGCCGGCCGGCTCCGATTTTTTAACGGCCGTCGCGGGGCGGTCGATTATCAACGTCACTCACGCGCCGGGTAACGCTTATATACTACCGTGCCAGAGGTTATCACGCATAGCATGTTCGAGCGATTTTCCAGCGGCTACTATCTGGGGGAACTGTACGTCGAGCCCCACGACGGCGACCGCGCCGTCATCCGGCGGGCCGACCACGAGCAGGTCAACGAGCAGCTCTACGCGGACGGCGAGGGGGTAGAGCGACTCGACGCGCCGCTCGTGATGAAGGTCGGCGCCGGTCACATCCCGGTCGCCGGCGACGACGACGTGCCGAGCGGGACGCTCGCGCTCCCCCACGAGCTCGCGGACGAGACCCTCCCGGACCGGAAGAACGTCCTGCTGGCGGACGCGGATCGGGCGGAGGCGCTGTTGCGCTGGGAGGGCTGGGAGCCACACGTGAACGCGTGATACGAGAACGGTTCTGTCGATTCCGTTTTCTGTGGCGTCTGCGCTCCAGTTAGTGGTTTATAAATAATCGACCGCGGATCGGCGGGAAACAACTCCGAAGCCCCAGTCGCGAAGACGGCGCACGCTCGTTGCGCTCCTCAGTCGCTCGTTTCACTCGCTCCCTGCGGTGCTTACGTCGCCTGCGCCGTCTTCGCGACTGCCCCTTTGAGTCCCACCCGACCGCACAGCGACCGCACCTCACGCCTC
>NZ_NHPF01000053.1:0-35253 GCF_002252925.1 Halorubrum sp. Ea8 | reverse complement strand
CGAGCACAAACCGTGGTGAATTCCGGCAACTCCTCGACCGACAGCCCGAGTTTCTCCACGATATCAGGCATTTCACGGAGGATATCGAGGAGTCGGCGGTACGGAAGGTCGAGGTATTCGCGAAGTCCGTGGAGAGTGATGATCATCCAGTCTGCGTAGCCACCTTCCCCTTTCTTGACAGGCTGATTTCCGTCACTCCCGACAGCTTTTTGAGACAAAGCCACACATCGGTCGGTGAAGCGGGTGAGTTTCGAAGGCACATCGAACTCTGCTCGCTTCACTTCCTCGAAATCACGCCGTTCAGGCAATATTCTTAGCGTCTAAACACGGCTCGCGCCCTATATTCAGCACGGCACAAACAAACTATCAGCGACTGATGATTCCAACAGAGCCGAATGTGACCAACCTACTCTTCTGCTTCGTTACTGCCTTTACAGCGACGCTATCCCGCCGCCTTCTGCGGATTCAACAGAGAAGTTCTCTCCCAAGAGACTGGCCAAATGGAATGCCAGCCAGGATATAGAGGTCGGTGTCAAGGGCAGCGTTGATCTCGTCGAAAGCGGCCTGTGCATCGCCTTGGAATGCATGTGAGATCCAAAAGAATACAACAGGGCGACCGTCGAACTGAAGATAGTTGTCTTTATTAAAAAATCCTCTTCGAGATACTGGAAATCAGCAATCAGGTGGCTTCTGGTTGCTTCGGAATCGAGATCATAGCCGTACTGCTCCAGGCGAGTCGTTTCGTAAAGGATAGATAACGAAAGCTCCTCAAATTTCTCAGCTTCGAGGAGTCCGTCAGAGAGGGCGGTATCGGACCCCGACCCCTCACCCCACCAGCTGACCGAAAGCCAGTTGATGCCGTGATTGATGCACCAAGTCATATGCTGGTCGATCACTGACTTATTCTCCGACGCATACTCGCCTAAAACCGGATTGGCCACACAAGAGTTAGTCCAGTTTTCGTCCTCGCGTTAAGTTTGACTTGAATTGTGGTAGACGGCGAAGGCTTCGAGCCAGTTTTGAGCTGTCTCTAGCGCGACATTGCTGAAACTATTCGCAAACGATGATGTTCGTCGTTCTATTTCCCAAAAGACACGTTCGATAGCATTCCGATTTCCATGTTGAATGACTTGAAATCGATAGCCGTCTTCAGCGAGGACTGAGCCGAGATAGTCTGCGTCATCGACGAGAAATTCGACGGTATCGAGCTGATAGCGCCGGTGTAGCTCGGTGAGAAACCATCTCGTTGTCTGTTTATTTGCGGTCGGATAGAGGCTCACGTGGAGGATCTCGTTCGTTTGTGGATCAACCCCACCGTACAGCCAGAACTTCTGGCCGTGTAGGTGGATCATCTTTTCGTCGACCGCGAGTTGATCCTCTGAGACGGTCGAGAGCGGCTGTAGATCGGCTTTATGGACCCAGTTGTGAACAGCGATGTGACTCCGATCGATCCCATATTGTTCAAGAAATTTACTCACCTCTCGAAGTGACATACCAGTCAAATGACAGCGAATCCCCTCTTCAATCGCCCAGCGTGGAGTCCGATCTCGCTCCACAAACGACAAGTCGATCCACGCGATACCTTCGCTGAGGCGTTCGATTTCGGCCATAAGCACTCTGAAGTCGAACGCCTCATCCTCTAACTTTACGCGACCCTCAATTCGTGGCAATCGGTCTTCAAGTATCTTCCGCCACCGACGAGACCCGGTCACCTCGAAGTAGTCGTCGTCGACGAACATTTGTCCGTCCGGACGGGTCGGAATACTAGACCACTTGAGAACGTTCAATAGCGCCTCGTCGAGCTCCGTGACGAGCGTGTCGAGGTCACTCCAGTACAGCGTGTCGTCGTGGATCGAGTGCTGGAAGGAAACGCCAATCTTCGGGTTTTCGAGCGCTGTCCCTTCGACAGCGTCAGGATCTCGCATATAGTAGTGTTTGAACTCCTTCGCTAGCTCGTGACTACCGACTAACTCACGGGCACGACGGGAATCGATAGTCGCGGTATGATAGTAACCAGGACACTCCCTGTCGTCACGGACCGACTTCGTGTACCCCTCGCGGTCACCGGCGAGTAACAAGGATATCTGGTGAAGCGTCCCGTCGTATGCGATGACCTCGCCAGTCTTCCCTTTGAGCACCCTGACGTACAGCTCCGCGTCAATGATATTCGACGAACTATGGATCCGATCCTCGTCGAAGTCGGCCGGGTAGATGGGGGTGGGACTGTTGAACCGGAATCCTTGACGCGTTGCGAGCGCATCGAGCGACTTCCGGAGCACTGTTGGGTACTGTTCGAAATCCCAGTAAGAGCCCTCAACCTCGACGTTGTACCCTTCCAAACCGATGTCAGACATCGATTTGTTGCCTTCTTTCGTCTCGATGTCCGGCCAGCGAGGGGATATACGAAAGTAGGCACGCTTCCGCGCTTCCGACTTAGCTGTACCCCACGAATCGTAGCCCTTCGGATACACGTATACAAGATACTCTCTTACCTCTTCGAGTTGGAAATTCTCGGCGTCACGCGGGGCAAGCCCAGAAGATTTGAATCCGGACTCAACGTTCCACTCGGTCCCGTCGATTTCGGTCGTCGTCTTCAGTCGCCCGTGCTGCTCGAAGTCATGCTCTCCCTGGAGGGAGCGTAGGCCGAAGTACGACCGGAGCGGGTTAGCGAGGTCCTCACAGTTCCATTTGAGATAAGCGTGGAACTCGTGAGGCTGTGGGTCGATGAACGTACGGGCGAAGTGCTCATCGTCAGAGTCGGCTTCCTCGCTGGCCTCGTCAGTGTCGGTCGTGTTCGACTTACTCTGTTCTTCGAGACGCTTCTCAGCGCGCTGGTACGCCTCACACGTTTTGAGATGGTGGACCGGATCATCGTCCCGGGTGTGCGTCTCGCGACAGTATCGACACTGTGAGACTGCTTCAGTGTCGCATCTGCCCTCGTGCCTCACCGCGATACGGTGTTGTTTGAATTTACACCGACAGAATCGACATCTAGCGATGTATCGGGGGTCAACGGTTCGTCGCCGTGGCTCCGTGGATGTGGTTGAGCTGACTGTCGTATCCGTATCTGCCCGGAGTGCGTCCGCTTCCGTTTGCTCGACTGATGTTTCGATAGAGTCCGTCTGGTCGTCAGTGACTGCCTCGGCCTCGTCGAGCTGCCCGAAGAAGTCGTCCGGGTCGGTCACTGCGACCACCCCCAAATGGAAGCCAACAGAGGACGGAGCGGTCGCTCAGGGTCGAAAAAGAATTTAAAGGAGTGTAGATGTTCGTTACTCGTTTCCGAACATCTGGCGCATCATCGGATGCATTTCCATCAGCTGCTCCTCGGCGATCTCCTCGTACAGCTTATACGTGATCGAGACCGCGAGCAGCAGTCCGGTCCCGGAGACCTGCCCGATGGTGCCGAGCAGGTTCGCCATCACGGCGAGGAACCCGACGAGGGCGCCCCCGATCACGGTCACCTGCGGGATGTACCGCTCCATCACCTTCTCGACGACCTGCGGGTTGCGCCGGAAGCCCGGGATCTGCATCCCGGAGTTCTGGATCTGCTTCGCGGTCGCCTCCGGGCCCATCCCGGTCGTCTCGACCCAGAAGATGGCGAATATCGCGCCGCCGACGATCATGAACGTGAGGTCGATCGCGAGCCGGAGCGCGATCATCCACGGTTCGCCGGTCGCCGTCCCGCGGAACCACATCCACTGCTGCGGCTGCTGGATGGGGTTCAGGTAATAGAACAGCCCGGACGTGGGCTGCCCCTGATCGCCGTACACACCGAGCCACACCGGCATCCCCGCCCACTGCGAGGAGAGGAGTTGCCCGACGAACTGGATGTTCGCCTGCAGCGCGCGGACGAGGATCATCGGCAGCACGGACGCGTAGATGAGCTTCACCGGGAAGCGGCCGCGAGCGCCCTTCACGCGGGCGTGCGACAGCGGGATCTCGACGCGGACCGACTCCGCGTACACGACGATCCCGAAGATGAACACCGTCGTGAACAGCGCGAGGATGTTCCCCGGCTCGAACAGCAGCGACTCGAGCCCGGCCGACGTGAACGGCGACCCCAGCTGGGTGCCGCCCGTCGCGATCGCGAACCAGTTCGCGAAGAAGCCTCGCGCGCCGAGCGCGGAGAAGCTGAAGAAGCCGCCGACGATCTGTTGGCTCACCGCCGCGATGATGAACAGCCCGACGCCGGAGCCGACGCCCCACTTGCTCACGATCTCGTCCATGAACAGGAGGAGGACGCCGCCGACGAAGATCTGCGCGAAGATCAGCGACTTAACGCCGAACGTCCCGATGCCGAGCGCCTGTCCGACGGCCGGATCCGCGGGCAGGAACTGCCCCGTGAACACCATCGGCGCGGCCGTCAGCGCCGTCACGATGATCACCAGCAGTTTCTGGAGGCCTTGGTACAGGACCTGGTCTCGCGGGTCGTCGGTGTCGAGGCCGAGCAGGTTCGCACCGCCCAACAGCTGGAGGACGATGGACGCCGTGACGATCGGTCCGATACCGACCTGCAACAGCGAGCCGGACGAGCCGGCGAGCACCGACCGGAACTGCCCGAAGAAGTCGGACCCCTGACCGACGGCCAACCCGAACGGGTTGATGTTGGTCAGGAAGAAGTAGACGACCAGGATGCCGGCCGTCCACGTGAGCTTCCGTCTGAACGGGACGTGACCCGCCGGTCGCTCCACGACGGGCATCCGAGAGAGCACCGGTTCGGCGGCCTCCTTCCAGCTCATGATTACGCCTCGTCAGTCTCGTCGTCTGAAGTGTTTTCTGATTCGGCAGCGGCTTCCTCGGCGCGCTCGGAGAGCGTCGCCTCGCCGCCAGCCTCCTCGATCAGTTCGACCGCACCGGCGGTGAACGCGTCGGCGGTGACGTGGAGCTCGCGGCGGACCTGTCCGCCGCCGAGCACCTTCACGACGTCGGCGTCGTAGCCGTCGTCGACGACGTCGCGCGCGTCGATGACGTACGCGTCGCCGTCCTCCTCGGCGAGGTCCTCCGCGGCGTACAGCGCCGCGTCCTCGTCGAGCTTCTGGACTTTGACCTCGAGGACTTCCGTCTGCGCGTCCTCGGGGCGTTTGAAGCCGTACTTACCGAGCGGTCCGTAGTTGTGGAACTCGTGTTTCGCGCGGCCGGCCGCGCCGCGGCCGCCGCGGTGACCGGCGCCGCGCCGGTTCTTGTGCGTTCCGCCGCCGTGGGTACGGGACCCGCGCTGTCGACGTTTCTTGCTCGTCATCGCATCGCCTCCAGGAGACCGTCGATCTCCTCGGTCGTGTGTTTCCCGAGCTCGCCGCCCTCGATCACGGGGTGTTTGATCCCCTCGTGACCGCCGCGGGGCGCGTGGAGCCGCAGCGTCGGAGAGAGCCCCTGATCGCGCAGGGTCGTCTCCTCGGCGACGAGCGCCTCGGCCAGCGCCTCCAAGTCGGCGTAGTCGGTGTTGTCGTCGATCCACTCGTCGTCGACGTCGGCCGAGCCCTCGAGGGGCTCGCCGCGCCGGGCGATAGTGGTCGCGACGGCGTCGACGCTCGGTTCCCCGAACGCGACGATGTCGTTCACCTTGGTGATCATCCCGCCGTACGAGTCCGTCTCCGGGACGAACGTCGCGTGGTTGACGCGCCCGATGTTCAGCATGTCGAGCGTGTCCTCGACGCCGTGCTCCAGGTTGACGTCGCCGCGGAGCTGTACGATCGCTTGCATCACTCGCTCACCTCGTCGTAGTGGACCTCGCGGGCGTGCTGCGGAGTGCGGGACTGCGCCGCGTTCTCCAGCGCGTTGAACGTCGCCTTCGCGAGGTTGACGGTCGTGCGGGTGTTGCCGTCGGAGTTCGTCCAGGCGTCCTCGACGCCGGCGAGCTCCAGAATGTTCCGGACCGTCTCCGCGGCCGCAAGGCCCAGCCCCTGCGGGGCGGGCTTGATCTCGACGGTGACGGAGCCGGCCTTACCCTTCGCCGTTCGGGTCAGGGAGTTCGTGCCGCCGGGCTGGTCCTCCCAGGACCCGGAGCCGCGGTCCACCTGGATGATGTTCAGCTTCGCGACGTCGATCGCCTTCTGGATGGCGCCGCCGACCTGGTCGTCCCGGGCCTGCGCGTAGCCGAGGTAGCCGTCGCGGTTGCCCACGGCGACCACGCAGCGGAACTTCACGCGGCGGCCGGAGTCGGTCATGCGCTGGACCATGTTGATGTCCAGCACCTCGTCTTCCAGCCCCGGGAGGAGTTGGTCGACGATCTCGGCCTCCTTCATCGGGAGGCCGGAGTCGAGCGCCTGTTCCATCGACGAGATGTCGCCGTTCTGTACCTTGCGGCCGAGTCGCGTCCGCGGTTCCCAGCCGTCGTTGTGTCTACTCATGGTCCTCCTGGATTGTCGCGAGCACGTCGTCGAAGTGCTCGGGTAAGTCGGCCGCGTCGAACTCGCCGCTGTACAGCGGCTCGTCGAGCTGGTCGTCGTACGCGGCGATGTGCTCGCCTCGCGTACGCGACCAGTCGGCCAGCACGCCGTCGTTGTGCGGGATCTCGAGGCCGGCGTCGATCGCTCCTTCCTGTACTGCGAACGTCTTGTTGCCGGGCGTCGCCGTGTTGAGCCCGATGTCGAGGACGGCCTCGTCGAGGCCGGCGTCGACTGCGCGAGCGCCCGCGAGGTACCCGGTGAGGTACGCGCTGGGAAGGTTGCCCGTGGGGGCGTCCCAGCCGTACTCCGCGAGGTCCTCGCTGGAGGCGGCCGCGTGGGTCTCGTCGCCGTCGGATCCGGGAGTCACCAGCTGCGCCCTGACGTGAGCGTTGCTCACCCGGGCGACCAGGCGAGGCTTGCCCGATTTCAGCAGGCGCAACCTCTGATGGTAATCCGTCCGGACCTCGCGGCGGCGCCGCATCGGCACCTTGTATCGTGGTCCTGTCGCCATTACTCTGTCACCTCGTAGCCGTACTGCGTCTGGATGTACGCCTCCAGTCGGGCGACGTCCTCGAACTCGCCACCGCTCGCCTTGTTGTAGAGCGTGCGGTACTCCGTGGCGTCGAGGACGTCCTCGTCGTCGCGGAGCTCCTTCAGGCGGGTCCGCATCGCGCGGATCCGCGCCTTCCAGTCGTCTTTCGTGTTCTGTCGCGCGCCGGCTTTCCCCTTCCGGGTACCGGCGCCGGACTTGTGTCCGTACGAGCGCTTCGCGGCGCGCTCGCGGGCCTGTCCGCGGGAGTTCGTTTTCGCGTCCTTCGCGCGGATCGTGCCCTGCTCGATGAGTTCGCGGACGTCCTCTCGCGTGATGGCGTCCTCGATCTCCTCCTGTGCCTCGGGGTCGAGCCAGACGCGGCCCTTGCCGACGTCCAGCTCGTCCGCTGCGAGCCGTTTCTGCGCTTTCAGGTCACTCATCGCCGACCTCCACTTCGACGTAGGTCGGGTTCAGCACGCGGATCTCGCGTTCCTCCGCCTCGTCTTCGATCAGTTCGCGCTTGCGACCGCCGACCTTCGAGGCGATCCGCACCGCCTGCGTGTCGCCGTCGACGCCTTCGAGATCGTCCGTGTTGTGCACGCGGACCTCCTCGAAGCCGCTCGGGTGCAGGTCGCGCGACGCCTTCGGCGACCGGAACCCAGCCTCGACGACGGGGCCCTTCGCCTTCATGCGCCGGCGCTGCTTGGAGAGCCCGCCGCGCGGCTTGCGCCACGACGTCGGGATCCGCTTTTTCTTGTGGTAGTCCTGCCGGTTGAACTGCGGTTTCCCCTCGCGGTGCTTCTGCGCGAGCGCGCGAGCGGTCTCGTCGTCCAGCTCCGGCGTCTTCTCGGCGTGACCGCGGGGGCGAAGCTCCGTCTCGACGTCCTCGTCGGCGGCGGCCTCGTCGGCCTCCTCCTCGTCCGTCTCGTCTTCGATCTCCGCGTCCGCCTCCTCGTCGACCTCCAGCCCGCCGACGTCGGCCTTGATACGCGCTGCGAGCGCGTTGCCGACGCCGTCGACCTCGGAGAGCTCCGACTGGGAGGCGGCCTTCACGTCCTCGACCGTCTCGTAGCCGGCCTCGCGAAGGGCGTCCGCCTTCGAGGGACCGACACCGCTGATGTCTTCCAGTTCTTCGGCCATTGGTTAGGCACCTCCGGTGGGCTTCTCGACGATGTACACGCCGTCCTGGAAGACGCGCGTGTCCTTGTCGGTCACCTTCGTCAGCTGTTCGATGTCGGCGGCGGTCTGCCCGACGGCCTCCTTGTCGGAGCCCGAGAGCGTGACCGTCTCGCCGTCGACCTGTACGTCCGTGTCCCCGCGGACCGGGGTGCGTCGCTGTGCTCGCTCGCCGAGGAAGTTCTCGATGACGACCTCGTCGCCCTCCACGGTCACCTGCATCGGGAAGTGGGCGTAGTACACTTCCATCGTGTACTCCCATCCCTCGGTGACGCCGTGGATCATGTTGGCGACGTGGCTCTCGAATGTGCCGACCGTGGCGTTCGTCTTCGCGTCCTCGTTCTCGGAGGCGATCGCGACGGCACCGTCCTCGACCGTGACCTCGACGTCGGGGTACCAGAGGCGTCGCGTGACGCTCCCGTTGGGACCCTCGACGGTGAGTTCGAGGTGGTCGGTCTCGGCGGAGACGTCGTCCGGAATTTCGATTTCGACTCTGTTCATTGTTAGTAGACGTATGCGATCACTTGGCCGCCGATGCCCTCTTCGCGGGCCTCGTAGTGGCTCATGACGCCGTGGCTCGTCGTGACGATGAGCGTCCCGTAGTCACGGGCGGGGAGGTACCGCTTCTCCCACTTCTCGAACTCGTCTGCGCCCGCGGAGTAGCGGGGCTTGACGGCGCCACACTCGTTGATCGCGCCTTTCAGTTCGACCTCGAACTTCCCGGCTTTCCCGTCGTCGACGTACTCGAAGCCGTCGACGTACCCGCGGTCGTAGAGGACCTCGAGGACGGAGCCGATGATGTTTGAGGCGGGCTCAACCGTGTACGACAGGTGGCCAACGCTCTCGGCGTTGTCCATGCCGGCGAGCGCGTTGGTGAATGGATCGTTTCCTGTCATGATCAGCTGTACTTCTCGAATCCCATGTCTCGGGCGACCTCGCGGAAACACTGCCGGCAGAGGTTGATGTCGTACTTGCCGACAAGCCCCTGCTCGCGGTCGCACCGCCGGCAGGTGTGCCGGGAGCCGGTGCGCTTCGCCGCGTGTTCGCCCGTGTCGTTGTTCGCTTCGCTCATTCCGTTACCTCTACGTTGAAGTTGGTCTCGAGGAACGCGGCCGCGTCCTCGACGGTCATCCGGTGTTTCGCGGGGATCGACGCCGTCGCCTTGTCCCGCTTCGACACGCGGTAGCCGGGCCGGACGATCGTCGTCGTCACGTCGAGCCCGTAGATGCCGATGTTGGGGTTGTACTCCTGGCTCGGGAAGTCGGTGTGGTCCTCGACCCCGAAGCTCAGGTTGCCCGTGTCGTCGAACTGACTCCGCGAGACGTCGACGACGTCGAGCGCGGTTGCGAGGAACTCGTGTGCGTCCTCGCCCCGCAGCGTCACCTTGACGCCGATCGGGTCGCCCTTGCGGATCCCGAACTCGGCTATGGTGCGCTTCGAGGTGGTCCGGACCGACTGCTGCTCCGTGATCTCCTCGATGATCTCCTCGGCGTCGGCGAGGGGTTCACCGCCCTGCCCGACGCCCATGTGGACGACGACCTTCTCGAGATACGGCTCGCGCATCTCGTGAGGGGCGCTCTCGGCTTCACTCATCCGAATCACCCGCCTCGTCGGCGTCGTCGCCGGTGAAGTTCTCGTCGATGACGACGAGGTACTCCTCGACCGTCTCGTAGCCGTCGTCGTCGTCGCCGACGAACACGGTGTTCGAGCCCGAGCCGAGCGTCACGTCGATGGCGTCGACCTCGCCGATCCGCCCGGCGTGCTGGCCGGCAACGGCGGTGACGAGGGCGCCCTCTTCGTACTCGAAGTGGGCGACGACCTCCTTGGTCTCGTTGTCGACGACGATCGAGTCCTTGGTGTCGTACGGTGTGTCCGCGTCGACGCGCACGTTCGTTCCGTCGTGGAGCGTCAACTGGACGGCGCCGCCGGGGACGACCGACTTGTTCGTGATCTTCCCGAGCCGGCTGCCCGCGGCCTCCTCGTCGACGGGGGTCAGCGCGAGCCGACCGCCCTCGTCGGGGAAGACGCGGAAGAACTCCCCGCGCTCGGGGAACGCCAGGATGTCGAACATCCCGATCGGACGCTGCTCGTCCGAGATTGCGTCGCCGTTGACGAGGACCGAGTCGTTGTTCAGCGCGTAGCGCGCCTCCTTCGTCGAGTCGACGTAACCGAGCACGTCCCGCAGCAGGACGACGAGCGGAACGCCCGCCTCACCGTGCGGGCCGGCGCCGGCCTTGACGGTGAATGTGTTCGTCTTTCGCTCGACCGGCCAGGAGTTCGGTACTGCCAGTCGCTTCTGATGTCGCGTCATTCGTTATCCTCCTGGAGCCGCGCCTCCCGGCGTTCGTCTTCCAGGTCCAGATCGGTCACCCGGACGTTGCTCGCCGGGATCGGACGGGGAACTTCCTCCCCGTCCGCCTTCTCGACGGTGACGTCCTCGACGGTGATCCGTTCCGCGGACAGGTCGACGGCGACGACTTCCGCCTCCGTCCCGGCCGCGTCGCCGCGAAGCACCTCGACGGTGTCGCCGGCGTTGACGCGGACGTTGCGCTGTCCGTACTCCTCGCGGAGCTCCTCCGTGAGGGTGGCTCGGACCTGGTTCTGCCGCTCGTGGAGCGGCGCGGTCTCCGACCGTTTTCGCTGTTTGCGTGGCTGTTTCGTCATGGTTAGACGATCATCGTCGCGGTCGAGGCGATGCTTCCGAATCGTTCGGCGACCTCGCGGGCGACGGGGCCCTTGATCTCGGTGCCCCGCGGCTCCTCGAGGTCGTCGATGATGACGGCCGCGTTGTCCTCGAACTTCACGCGGGTCCCGCTCGGACGGCGGATCGGCTTGCGCTGGCGGACGACGACCGCCTCCAGCACCTGCCGCCGCATCTCCGGGGTCCCTTTGGTGACCGAGACGGTCACCTTGTCGCCGATACCTGCCTTCGGGTGGCGGTTCTTCGTGCCGGAGTAGCCGGCGACGGAGATCACCTTCAGCTCACGCGCGCCGGTGTTGTCGGCGCACGTGATGAGCGAGCCCTTCGAGAGCCCCTGCGTGACGTCGGCCTTTAGCGCCTCCATCACTGATCACCCGACAGGTTCTCGACGACGACGTGGGACTTCGTCTTCGAGAGCGGTCGCGTTTCCGCGATCTTCACTTCGTCACCGACTTCGAGCGAGTCGAGCACGCCCGGCACGTGGGCCGGGATGCGCGAGCGACGCTTCATGTACCGATCGTATTTCGGTACGAACACGTCGTATTCTCGCTCGACGATGACGGTCTTTTCCATATCCGTCGACACGACCGTTCCCTCGCGGGTCTGGCCGCGGACGGAGAGCTGCCCGTGGAACGGGCACTTCTCGTAGTCGTAATCCTCCGGGTTGTCTGGCTCCGGAGGCGTGGGTACGTCGATTCCTATCGCCATTGTGTGACACCTCGTTCGGTGCGTTCGGCGGGTCGATGCCGCAACCGATCGCCATCCACCGTTACGTAGACCGCGTCTTTGCACTCGCCGCGGTGGCTCGCCGGACCCGCGTCGTCACCGGTGACGACGCTTGCGGACCCGGACGGGCCAGACTGACGGGGGCGGACCCCCGTAGTATCCGACCCGAGTTGGGACGCGGACCCCGACGACTGCGCGTCGCCGGCGGCTTCATCTGTGCGGACGGTCGGGACATCGACGACCGCGAACTCCAGCGTCGCGCCCGACTTGGGCACGCGCTTGTCCCCCGACGGCGTTCGGACCACGATGGTGCCGAACGTCTCGGACAGCACGCGGCCGGCGATGCCCGCGTGGGCGTCGCTGGCGGCGTCGGCCACCCGAACCGGGAGGCCGACGAGCTCGTGCCGGACGAGTGTGTCGGGGGATATCATCTTATTCGTCGTCGAAGTCGCCTTCTTCCTGCTGGATCGTCTTGATCCGCGCAATCGTCTTCTTCAGCTCCTTCACGCGGCCTGGACTCTCCGGCATGCCGCCGGCGGCGCGCTGGGCCTTCGAGTTGAGCAGCTCGGTCTCGAGCTCCTCGAGCTCGACCTGCCGCTCGGCCGCCGTCATGTCGCGGATCTCGTCTGTGTAGAGGATCGCCATTTACTCGTCCTCCTCTTCGTCGTCAGCGGCTTCCATCTCCGCGACGAGGTCCGCCGCCTCCGATTCGATCTCCTCGTCGAGCTCGTCGATGTCGTCCGCGTCGGCGTCGCCGACCGGCTCCTCGGGGGCGACATCGGTCGCCTCCGCGGCCGTGTCTTGCGTCTCCTCGACGACCTCCTCGACGACCTCCTCGTCGATGACGTCGGTGGGGTCGTCGTCGGGCACCTCGACGTCGTCGTCGGCGCCGACGTCCGGCACCTCCTCTGGCTCCTCTTCGAGGAGCGCTTCGACGCCTTCGTCGTCGCCCGCGGCGGCCTGCTCGACCTCCGGGACCTCGGCGTCCTCGCGGATATCGAAGTCGTCCGGGAGCTTCGCGCCCGGCGGGATGATCTTCACGTTGACGCCGATCGTCCCGAGCTTCATCACCGCGACGCCCTGGCCGTGGTCGACGACCTCCTCCGCGGGCTCGCCGTTGTGCTTGATGTAGCCGCGGTTGAACTTCTCGACGCGCGAACGCGCGCCGGTGACCTTCCCGGACAGGACGATTTCGGCGCCCAGCGCGCCGGCGTCCATGATCCGGTCGATCGTCGTGTGACCGGCCTTCCGGAAGTACCAGCCGCGTTCGAGAGCGTTCGCGAGACGGTCCGCGACGATCTGGGCGTTCAGGTCGGGCTCGTCGACCTCCTGAACGTCGATCTGCGGGTCGTCCATGTCGAAGCGGTCCTCGAGCTCGGTGGTGATCTTGCGGATGTTCTTCCCGCCTTTCCCGATCACCATGCCGGGCTTTTCGGCCTTCAGCACGATCTGCGTGCCCATCGGCGTCTTGGCGACGTCCATGCCGCCGTAGCCGGCTCGGCCGAGCTCGTCCGCGAAGAACTCGTTGATCTGTGAACGGCGCAGGCCGTCCTCGATGAATTGGTGTTCGTCAGCCATTATTCGTCGGCCTCCGGGTCCTCGATGATGAGTTCGACGTCGGCGAGCGTGGTGTTCCACTGGGTGGCGCCCGCGGCTCGCGGGTTCCGCCCGGGTCGCTCACCGACCTTGTGGGGGGCGACGTGTTTGATGACCATCTCGTCGCCGTCGAATCCCTGTTCTGTCGCGTTGTTCTTGACGTTCTCCAGGAGCTTGAGGAAGTCCTTGGCGGCCTTCTCGGGGTAGCGGCCCGCGTCCCAGCCGTCGATGTCGGAGCGGTGGCCCGCGCCGGCGTTGTGCTGGCGCATCGGCACCGAGGTCTCCTCGTCGATGACTTCCTGGAGGAACTCCTCGGCGTCGGCGACGGTCTCGCCTTTGATCTCCCGGGAGATCTCCTTGCTGTCCTTCACGCTGATGGGCCGGTCGCGGAGCATCCCCTTGGCGGTGGTCTCCGGGTCGGCCTCGACGCTGTAGTTGATTCCCATGGGTTACTTGAGCGGCACGAACTTCGAGGACCGGGTCGCGCCGATGCCGGCCTGACCGTGTTCGACGGTGCTTCGCGTGAGGTGGAACTCGCCCAGGTAGTGTCCGATCATCTGGGGTTCGACCTGCACGCGCTCGAAGCTGTGTCCGTTGTACACGGAGAAGGTGACGCCGACGAACTCCGGAAGGATCGGCATGTCGCGCAGATGCGTCCGGATCGGATCGTCCGCCGTCGTCTCCTTGTCGCGGGTTCGGGCCTTCTCCAGCAGCTTCTGCTGTTCGGTGCCGAGGCCGCGAACGATGCTTCGCCGCTGGCGTGCGGGGAGCAGTTCCGCGACGTCTTCGACGTCCATCTCCTGCAGCTCGTCGAGCGAGTGACCGCGGTAGGCGAACTCCTTGCCCTCGCGGCCGGTTCGGTAGTTGGAACTCATTTGTTGCCACCTCGTCCGGTGCGCTTGGATGCGATGTCACCCACTTTGCGTCCCGGCGGGGCGTCCCGCGAGACGGACTTCGGCTGTCCGGGGTGTTGGCGACCGCCCCCGCCGAAGGGGTGGTCGACGGCGTTCATCGCGACGCCGCGCACGCGCGGGTATTTCGTCCCGCGCGCCTTCATCTTGTGGTACTTGTTGCCGGCCTTGACGAAGGGCTTCTCCGTCCGGCCGCCGCCCGCGACCACGCCGATCGTGGCGCGGCACTGCGGGTCGAGCCGCTTCACTTCCCCGCTGGGGAGCTGGACGACCGCGATGTCGCGGTCGTGGGTGAGGAGCGTCGCGGACACGCCGGAGGCGCGCGCGAACTTCCCGCCGTCCCCGCGGTTGCTCTCGACGTTACAGACCGGAACGCCCTCGGGGATTTCGGCCAGCGGGAGCGTGTTCCCGGGCTTGATCTCCGCGCTCACGCCGACCTGAATCGTCTCGCCCACGCGCACGCCTTCCGGCGCGAGCACGAGCCGACGGTCGTCGTCCTCGAACTCGATCTCCGCGAGCGGAGCCGAGCGGGCCGGGTCGTGTTCGATCCCGACGATCTCGCCGGTGATCGTGTCCACGTCTTCGAGCTTCTTGTGCGACAGTTCCGCCTTATAGCGGTGGGAGGGGGCCCGGAACGTCGGGCCGCCGCGTCCACGCCGCTGTCCTTGGATTCGTCGTCCCATATCAGAACACCCCGATGCGCGAGGCGATTTCGGTCGCGTCGTCGTCCTCGGAGAGCGTGACCGTCGCCTTCTTCTTCCCCTTCGAGGTCACCTGCGTGTTCACGTCGGTGACGGTGACGTCGTAGCGGTCTTGGACCTCCTCGCGGACCTCGGGCTTCGTCGCGTCGATGTCGACGAGGAACAGCAGCTTGTTCTTGAAGTCCATCTCGTTCATCGCCTGCTCGGTGACGAGCGGGTGCTCGATGATGGAGTTCATCGGTCTGCCACCTCCTCGATCGCGCTCTCGGTCCACAGCGTGAGTCGTCCCGGGTGTCCGCCCGGCGCGAGGTCCTCAGCGTTGACCTCGCCCGCGGTCGCGACGTCGACGCCCGAGAGATTCCGGGCGGCGCGGGACGGCTCCTCGCTGGTGACGACGAGGACGGATTTGGGTTGGCTGTACTTGCGACCGCGGGTCTTCCCGCGGCCGGACCGCACGGAGCGGCCCTCCTCGGCGCGCTCGATGTCGGCGTCGGCGCCGACGGCCTCCAGCACGCCCAGGGCCTCCTGGGTCTTCTGTAAGTCCTCGAACTCGTCGGAGACGACGAGCGGGAGCGCCAGGTCGTCGTCGAACGCGTGACCGCGCTCGGCGACGAGCTCGGCGTCGGTGGTGGCCGCGACGGCCGACCGGATCGCGAGCTGTCGCTCCTTGTCGTTCAGTTTCTTCGTCTGGTCCTTCTCGGCCTTCGGCGGGTGCGCGGCGCGGCCCGAGACGGCGCTCGGGACGCGGCGGGCGACGTTCTCGGAGCGCGGGATGTGCGCGAGCCCGCGCCCGGAGCCGAACGACTCCGCGGGGGTTCGCAGCCCGGCGAACTCGTCGGCACCGTAGGCCTGCTTCCGGTTAGCCTGTGCGGCGGAGACCGCTCGACCGATGAGGTCCGGTCGGAACGCGGTCTCGAAGATCGCCGGCAGCTCGACGCTGCCCGCGTCCCCGCCGTCCAGGTCGTGTACTGTTGCGTTCATGTATTATCCCTGGTTGGATGCGGTGGATACGTACCGGACCTCGGGGTCGAGGCGCGGCTGGTCGTTCGGCCGGATGGCCGGGCGGAACCGAAGCAGGCGCTGGTCCGGACCGGGCAGCGAGCCCTTGATGAGCGCGTACTCGCCGTCGACCTCGCCGTAGTTGACGAAGCCGCCGTCGACGGAGGCGTCGTCGCCCTCGCCGAAGTCGATGAGGCGCTTGTTGAGCTCGGTGCGCTGGTGGTAGCCGGTCTGCCCCTGCTGGGGAACGGTGGAGCGAACGCGGGAGGGGTTCCACGGACCGAGGTTACCGATCCGGCGCCGCCATCCCTGGCGGGCGTGTTTGCCCTTCCGCTTCTGCACGCCCCAGCGCTTGACGGGACCCTGCGTCCCCTTCCCCTTCGTGATGCCCGAGACGTCGGTGTACTGACCGGCGCGGAAGACGTCGCCGAACTCGTGGGCGCCGCCCTCCCCGACGAGGTCGAGCCCGAACTCGACGCGCTCCTCGAGGGAGCCGCCGCCGACTCGGGTCTCCATGACGTCGGGCTTCTTCTTGGGGATGTTCGCGAGCTCCGAGGGGACGGTGTGAGTGATGACGCGGACGTCGTCGACGACGCCGTCGTCGAGCAACGCGCGAAGCTCCTCTGCGTCCTCCTCGAAGGTGTTCTCCGCCGGGAGGTCGAGCGCGCGATCGAGCTCCTCGTGGAACTCGGTCGCCCAGACCTCTTCGACCGGCTTCTTTCCGTACGCCGTCTGTTCGTAGGCGCGCAGGGCCACCGCGTACATCGGCGGCGTCTCGACGACGGTGACGGGAACGGACTCTTCCATTCCCTCACGCGGCGAGTTGGCCTCGTCGTTGACCATAACGACGTGCGTCATTCCGGCCTTGTAGCCGGCGAACCCCTGCAGTGCGGGGGCTCCGTCGTCGTCGGGCCACGAGCGAATACGCGGGACCTCTCGGTCGGCGCGGGTCCGTGGGCCGTAACCCAGCGAGCCTTTTCTCGGTCGGTTTGGTTGTGCCATGTGTTTACTCCGTGAGTGTGAGCGAGCCGAGAGTCACGAACAGAGCCTCCTCCGTTCGGACGACCTCGCTGCTCTGTGCCGGGATCGTATTCAGCCAGAGGTCGAACCCCGGATCGGGTTCGACCGGACGGCCGTCGGCGACGGCCGCCCGAATGTCGTCGGGCGAAAGCCCGAGCATCTCCGGAAGCCCCCGCTCGGGCGCGCCGAAGGCGACGGCGTAGCCGCCGGCCTCCCGCGCGTCCGAGACGATGCCGCCGAGCCGCGAGACGGAGAGTTCCTCCCCGTGTCGCGACGTCGCGACGGCCAGTCCGTCGCCGGCGAGCGCTTCCGACAGGTCCGCGTTCACGACCTGGAAGCCCGCCTCGGGCTTCCCGGTGATGCGGGCGCGGACCGGTTCTCTCGAAGAGACCCTGATGGTGACGCGCTCCCCCTGCTCGACCTCCATTCCGGAGGGGACGAGCAGGGAGATCGGGTGTTCCCGCAGCGGGGAATTGACCCGGACGCGGCCTTCAGGTCCGACCTCGGTCACGAGTCCCTGTGTTTTCGACTCTTCCCCGCTAGGGGTCGAGCCGGTCCGCCACGGCACGCGGAGCGGCGGGAGCACGCCGGCGTACCGGAGTTCGTCGCGCTCCCCCCAGAGGTCCTTCCGGAGCTCCGGAGGGGTCGCGGCGTACCCCAGCACAGTCCGAACGTACTCGCCGCCCCGTCGCCGCTCGCCTTCCGCGTCTGGGAAGACGACCAGTCGATCCGCCCGGAACACCGCCGCCGCGCGGGCGACGTAACCGAGTTTGCGAGTCGCCTCGCGGTCGTCCTCGGCCTCCCGGACGACCGAAGACGGAATACAGATCGTGAGTCCGTCTTCGGTACGCATCGTGGCGAGACTGTACCCCTCGATTTCGGACGGCACCGTAAAAGGATAGCGGTCCCGTTTCCGGGCTGTGCCGCGTTCACACGGGGTCTGACGGGCGTTTCGACCCGTCGGATCGAGAGAGTCTATCACACGGATCGGGTCGAACCGAGATCGCTCAAGACGATCCGAGGCCGCCCGAAACGATCCGAGGCCGCCCGAAACGATCCGAGGCCGCTCGGAACGATCCGAGGCCGCCCAAAACGATCCGAGGCCTGGAGCGACACGGGGCGGCCGAGCCGATCCGGCGCTATCGCTCCGACGAGTCCCCGACGACGTCGCCGTTCCCGTCCACGGTGAGCGCGAGCTCGTCGCCGTCGACCGAGAACGTCAGCGTGGCCCGGAGGGGATCCGTCGACCGGACCGCCTCGTCGTACTCGTTGAGGAACCGGTCGAGGCGGAGGACCGACCGTGGCGAGAACGGGTCGAGCCCGTGATCGAGCATGAACCCCAACAGCTCCGGCGACGACAGGAGCCCGGGTCCGGCGGCGCACCCCATCTCGTAGGGGCAGTTGGGACACGACGCCTTCAGCAGCACCGCGAACCGGGACCGGCAGTTCGAGCAGACGCCGTCGCGCTCGTGGTCCGCGCAGGCGTCCAGTTCGGTCTCGACGGACGCCGCGCAACGCGGGCAGATCCCGGAGCCGACGGCGAGCAGTTCGAGGTTCGTCCACGCGTGGGCGGCGCGGAGCACCTCGCCCGGCGTTCGCCCCCGGAGCCCCGCCGGGGGAAACGGGAGCCGGCCGAGGTATCCCGACGCCGTCTCCTCGGGGCCGCCGACCCGGCCCCACGAGCGGTCCCACCGGCTCTCGCACGCCGGGCAGAACACCTCGACGCTGCCGTCGCGCCACTGGATCTCCAGCGGTCGCTCGCAGGTCGGACAGCGGTCCTCGACCGGCGTCCGGTCGAGCTCCGGGTCGTCGGTGACCGCCCCGGAGCGGATCGCTTCGACGACGCGTCGGCCCGGGTGGTCCAGCGCGTAGCCGTCCGCGGTCTTCCGGACGAAGTGGCCGCGGAGCTCGCCGAGGTGGTAGTTGAACCTCGCCGTGTCGTCGACGGGGAGCCGGTCGTACAGCTCTGAGAAGGCGAGCGGCTCAGCGGCGTCGCCGAGGGCGCGCAGGATCCGCACCCGGACCTCGTCGCCGAGCGCGGCAAACGCCTCGTCGGGCGACAGCCGACCGTCCGGACGCTCCTCGGTCATCGTGGTACCCCGTCGGTCCGCCTCATGTAAAGAGCCTGTCGTGGTGTGCGCCCGTCACGCGCCGAGACAGACGCCCGTCCCGGGCACGCACACCGGCCGAGGGTCCCAGTCGTCGGCACGCTTTCGGAGCCGCCGAGCGATCGGCCGCGCCCCGTAGTACACGGCGAGGGCGGCGCTCGCGACCCCCGCGCTCGCGACCGGGTACGAGGCGGCGACGAGGACCCCGAGCATGGCCGCGACCAACAGCGCCGATCCGCGCACCGTCGGTGGCGGCCCCCGCGGGGGGTTCGATGCGTCGCGTCGCGTCCGCGTTCCGTCGGGTCTCATGCGGTCGATGCTACGCGCCGCGAGGGAATAAGTGTAATCTGAACGATGTTTTTGTAGGGAAAGCTACGTAAATTCGTTTGAGTAAGCCGGCGCGAGTCGGACCGCGCTTCAGGCCGGGACGATCCGGACGACCGGCGCGTCGGGGTCGTCGACGGCGACGTAGAGGTGGCCCGTGGACGGCTCGACCGCGATCGCGCGCATGCGCCACTCCCGGTCGGCGAGCAGGGGGTCGCGCTCGGTGACGTCGGCCTCGGCGGCGCCCGCGCCCTCGACCGTGAACCGGCCGAGGTACTGCGCCGCGAGCGTGCCGGCGAACAGGTCGCCCCGCCACGCGGGAAACGCGTCGCCGTCGTAGAAGACCGCCCCGCTCGGGGGAAACCCGCCGGAGCCGCAGGGCCAGTAGTGGACCGGCGCGACGACGTCGCCGCGCTCGTCGTGGCCCGGTGCGAGGGGGTCGTCGGTGCCGTACCGGCACGCCTCGCTCGCTACCGGCCAGCCGTAGTCGCCGCCGCGTTCGACGACGTTGATCTCGTCGCCGTCCTCCTCGCCGTGCTCGCACTGCCAGACCGCCCCCGTCTCGGGCCGGACGGCCATCGCCTGCGGGTTCCGATGGCCGTAGCTGTACACCGCGTCCGACGCGTCCGGGTCGTCGGCGAACGGGTTGTCCGGGTGGGCGTCGCCGTCGGGCGTCAGCCGGAGGGTCGCCCCGAGCTCGTTCGACGGGTCCTGCGAGACGTGGTCCGGGCCGAACTCGGTGTCGCGCCGGTCCCCGACGGTGACGAACAGCGCGCCGTCGGGGCCGAACGTCGCGCGCGAGCCGAAGTGCAGGTCCGTGTCGCGGAACGGCTCGGCGACGCGGACCGCCTCGAACCCCGAGAGCGCCGGGGCGTCCGGGTCGAGGCGGCCGGCGCCGACGTGGGTCGTCGCACCGCTCCCGTCGGCGGGAGAGTCCTCCGCGGCCGCCGAGTACGTGAGGTACACGCGGCGGTCGTCCGGGTAGTCGGGGTGGACCGCGACGTCGAGCAGCCCGCCTTGTCCCGCCGCGAACACGTCGGGCGCGCCCGCGACGGACTCGACGGTTCCCGATCCGGGGTCGACGAGCGAGAGCCGGCCGGGCCGCTCGGTGACGAGGAGGCGCCCGTCACCGGGGAGGAAGGCGAGCCCCCACGGGTTCTCGAACCCCTCCGCGACGAGCTCGACCGCGTACTCGACGTCGTCGCCGTCGTCCGGGAGGGCGTCGTCGCCGTCATCGGTGCCGCCGTCGGTTCCGGTGCCGCCGCCGTCCGCGCCGTCGTCGGCGCCTCCGCCGCCGAGACAGCCGGCGGTCGAGAGGACGGCGAGCCCGCCGGTCGCTCGGAGGACGCTGCGTCTGTCGGCGAGGTGGGCGGATCGGCGCGTCATGTGGGTCGTCTCGTCTCCGTCTTGGTCGGGAGCCCGATGACGCTTCCGGCGTGCGGTCCGGGCGGGGAGGCCCGCCAGCCCGGCCCGCGTTCGGAACCCTTATATCTCCGACTCGGGCTATGTGCAGATGCGAAGCACGCACCGGTAGTGTAGTGGTATCACGCAACCTTGCCATGGTTGCAACCCGAGTTCAAATCTCGGCCGGTGCATTTTGCGAACGAAGTGAGCAAAATCACCGAGAGAGAGAGTTGAACGCTATCAGTCGCGCGCAGCGAACGGAGCGAGCGAGCACGTCTGATTCTGAGTTCAAATCTCGGCCGGTGCACTCTTTTCAGTCGTGCACCGCCCTGACTCCCCGCTCGTTTCACTCGCGGGGAGTCTCGGCCGGTGCATTTTCTAACTGACTCCGTCAGTCAGCGTTCGCTTCACTCCGTTCAGCGAACTCGCGAACGGAGTGAGCGAAATCACCGAGTGATGTGAACGCTATCAGTTACTTATGAATCGTTGCCGGCGCGGTGAACACCGCCAAAGCCCGCACCTCACGCCTCCCCAGCCTCGGCGGACGGCCCGGCGCGGGCCGAGCCGCGCCGGCCCGCCGCCTCCCTCGCACGCGCTCCTCGCGCCCCGAGGGGCGCTCGCAGGCGCGCGCCACCGCATCGTTGTTTATAAGCTATCGTCGTCTTTTATGAGCGATCCTCGTCTCAGCTCATTGTCCTTAAATACGGTCACGCGACCGCTGGGGATCGAACGGTGCCGGGGTTCCCCGACCGGTAGTTTCAATCGGCGATCCGGCGAACCCGTGGCGTGTGACCGTTCCAACGAAGACGCTCCCGAGCGGCGCCGAGCTGCCGGCGCTCGGACTGGGCACGTACGACCTCGACGACGAGCAGACGGCCGAGAGCGTCCGCGCGGCGCTCGACGCCGGCTACGCGCACATCGACACCGCAGAGGGGTATCGCAACGAGGAGGTCATCGGCGACGTCCTCGCGGAGTACGACCGCGACGAGGTGTTCCTCACCTCGAAGGTGCTCGCGAAGAACCTCAACTACGAGTCGCTGATCGCCTCCTGCGAGGCGTCGCTCGACCGGCTCGCCACCGACTACCTCGACTTGTACCTCGTCCACTGGCCGAACCCGGCCATCTCGCTGCGCGAGACCCTCCGGGCGATGGCGGAGCTCCGCGACCGGGGGCTCGTCCGCGACGTCGGCGTCTCGAACTTCAGCGCCTATCAGCTGAGCTGCGCGCACCACGTCTCGGACGTGCCGATCGCGGTGAACCAGATCGAGTTCCACCCGTACTTCCAGCGGCCCGACCTCGTCGACTACTGCCGCGAGTCCGACACCGTGATCGAGGCCGCGGCGCCGCTCGCGCGGACGGACGTGTTCGGCGACGAGGTCGTCGCCGAGCTCGCCGAGAAGTACGGTAAAAGCCCCGCGCAGGTCGTGCTCCGGTGGGCGGTCGACCGCGGCGTGGTCCCGCTGCCGCGGTCGTCCACGCCGGACCACGTCCGGGCCAACGCCGACCTCGACTGGGAGCTCGACGCGGCCGACCGGCGGCGCCTCGACGAGCGCGACCGCGACGAGCCGGTGTACGACACCCCGGCCCGCGACTGGACGAGCGACGTGTACGGGATCGAGCAGTGAGTCGGCTCGCGTCGCCGACCGACCCCGTCCGGGCTCAGGCCGCGTCGTCGCCGAGCGCCACCGGCCGCCCGGTCTCCGCCGACTCGTAGATCCCGTCGAGCGCGTGCACGTCCGTGAGAGCGTGTTCGCCGTCCGGATGGAACGGCTCGCCCGCCAACAGCTGATGGCCGAAGTAGGCGAACTCCTCTTCGATCTGGTGGACCTGCTCGAAGTCGACGTCGACGCGGGCGCCGTCGCGGACGACGGCGAACCCGCGGTCCTCCCGCTCGTAGAAGGCCGGGTCTACGATCAGCCTCGCCTCCGTGCCGGTGACCTCCAGCCGGCTCGCGTGCTGCGCGTTCTGGCTCACCGAACAGAGCGCGTCGACGTCGCCCGGGAACTCCAGCCGGAAGGTGGCGTGCTCGTCCACTTCGGCGAACGCCTCGTGGTCTGAGCGGGTCCGGCCCGACACGCGAACCGGGTCCTCGCCGAGCGCGAACCGGGTCGTGTTGATCGGGTAGACGCCGAGGTCCATGAGCGCGCAGCCGCCGGACAGCTCAGGGTCGAGCCGCCACTGGTCGGCGTCGCCGCCGAGTTCGCCGAGCATCGTCTGCGACATCGTCGCGTGCACGTGGACCACGTCGCCGGCGACGCCCCCGTCGAGGAGGTCGCGGAGCCGCCGGACGACGGGGTCGGTCTGCATCCGGTAGCCGACCATCAGGGGCACGTCGGCGTCGTCGCACGCCTCGACGAGCCGGCGCGCGCGGTCCGGCGTCGCCTCCAGCGGCTTCTCGCAGAGGACCGCCTTCCCCTGCGCCGCGGCGGCTCGGACGTACTCCAGGTGGGCGGCGTTCGGCGTCGCGACGTACACCGCGTCGTACGCGTCGGCGGCGGCGCCGGACCGGAACTCGTCCGGGGTGACGCCGGTCACGTCGCGCTCGGCGGCGACCGCCGCGACCGCGTCGGCGTCGATATCGGTGACGACGGTCGCCTCGGTGTACGCCGACCGAGCGATGCCCGGCAGCGCCCAGTCGCGGGCGAACCAGCCGAGGCCGACGACGGCGATCCGAACGGGGTCCGTGACGGCCTCCGGATCGAGCGTCTCCCAGTCCCGGCGCGTGAACTCGTCGAGGTACTCCGCGAGGGCGGCTTCCATGTCGGGACGTCCGCGCGGGGCCGTGAAATAACCCCGGCGACCGGGCGGGTTCGTCAGCCCTCGTCGCCCGCCCTCACCACGGCCCGTCGTAGTTCACTCGCGGCCGGTCGGCGTCGACGCCGAGGTCGCGGAGCGCCGCGGTCGCGTTCTGGACGGGCGAGGGGGCCGGGCGGTCGAGCGCGTCCGCGGTCGCCTCGGCGAACCGGACGGTCCAGTCCCCGCCGATGACGACGGTCGCGCGGCGCGGGATCTGCGAATGCCCCTCCCACGACTCCGCGACCAGGTCGTACGAGTCGGCGACCCCGCCGTGGAAGTCGGAGACGACGGGGAACGGGAGCTCGAACCGGTCGGCGTACGCGAACCCCGCGTACAGCGAGTCGCCGGTGAGCGCGACGACGGCGAGGTCGTCGCGGTCGTGCCAGCCCGCGTCCCGCACCGCCGCGAACTCGGCCGTGCAGGTGGGGACGAAGTTCGCCGGCGCGAAGCAGAGCGCGACGGCGTCGCAGTCGTCGACGAGCCGGAACAGCTCCAGTTCCGCGGCCGTCCCGCCCGCGACCGCGGGGGCGATGAAGTCCGGCGCCTTGCGGCCGACGTCTATCATGAGTGACACGTGCGGACGCGGTGGATAAATACCCACCCCTGACCGCTCGGCGTCCGCCGAGGCCGGAGAGATGTCGGATAAGCGGATTAGATACACGCATGAGTGCTGAGAGCACCGCTCACGGTGTAAGAGCTTTACGTGTAGCCGGTCGATGGAAGGCGTGTTCAGCGCCCACGCCGCGACCGCGCTCGCCCTCGTCGACAGCTACGGGGCCGTCGCGGTGTTCGCCGTGTTCGCGCTCGAGGGCGCCCTCGTCGGGAAGGTGCTCCCGGCGCGGACGCTGTTCGTGACCGCCGTGGTCGCCGTCGGCGTCGAGGCGATCGCGGTCCTGCCGGTGTTCGCCGCGGCGGTGGTCGGCGCGACCGTCGGCCAGTCGACCGTCTTCGTCGCCGTCCGTCGGTTCGACGTCGACCCCACGTCGCTTCCCCTCGTTCCGGTGGGCGAGGACCGCCTCGACGGCGCGAGCCGCTGGTTCGACCGGTGGGGACTCCCCGCGGTGGCGGCGTCGAACGCGGTCCCCGGCACGCGCGGCTGGCTCGCCGTGCCGACCGCGAACGCCTCGTCCGTCTCCGTCCCGCGCTTCGCCGCGGCGTCGCTGGTCGGGTCCGCCGCGTACGTCGGCGCGCTGCTCGCGATCGGCGTCGCCGTGGTGCTCGGGTTCGGGAGCGCGACCGAACTCCTCGGCGCCGAGTGGATCGCGGCCTTATAACATCGTCCGCCGCCCTGCCGTCAGATTTTAAATAACCGTCCCGTGCTTCTTCTCCGGCAGGTCCTTCTCCACGTCCTCGTAGAACGCGAACCGGGCCGCGAGCTCCTCGCGGAGCGTCGACGGGGGGACGATCTCGTCGATGACGACCTCGCTGGCCATCCGGTGGACGTCGATGTCTTCCCGGTACTCCTCGCGGAGCCGCGCCTCGGTCTCGGCGCGCTCCTCGGGGTCGTCGATCTCGGCGAGCTTCCGCGCGTAGACGGCGTTGATCGCGGCCTCCGGCCCCATGATGCCGATCTCGCCGGAGGGGAGCCCGATCACGCTCTCCGGGTCGTAGGCGGGCCCGCCCATCGCGTAGATCCCCGCGCCGTACGCCTTCCGGGTGACGACGGTCTGTTTTGGTACCGTCGCGGAGGAGGTGGCGTAGATCATCTTCTTGCCTTTCTCGAGGATCGCGTCCTTCTCGACCTGCGAGCCGGCCATGAATCCCGGCGTGTCACAGAGGTATAACAGGGGGATCTCGTAGGCGTCGCAGGTCCAGATGAACTCGGCGGCCTTCTCCGCGGCGTCCGGGAAGATTGCGCCCGACCGCTCCGTCGGCTGGTTGGCGACGACGCCGACGGGGCGCCCGTCGATCCGGCAGAACGCCGTGACGATCTCCGGGCCGTACCCCTCCTTCAGCTCGAAGACGGACTCCGCGTCGGCGATCCGGTCGAGCAGGTCGCGGACGTCGTACGGGCGGTTCGGCGACTCGGGGATCAGCTCGTCGATCCCCTCGGGCGGGAGCTTCGGCGGCTTCGTCTCGCGCTGCGGAGGCTTCTCGCCGGCGGCGTCGGGGAGGTAGCCGATCAGGTCGGCGACGAGCTCGCGGGCGTGCTCCTCGTCGCGGGCGACGAGGTCCGCCGACCCGGACTCCTCGGCGTGGACGCGGGGGCCGCCCAGGTCCGCCATCTCGATCTCCTCGCCGGTGACCATCTTCACCATCCGCGGCGAGGCGATCGCCATCGCGGACATCCCCTCGACCATCACGGTGAAGTCGGCGAAGACGGGCGTGTAGGCGGCGCCGGCGATACAGGGGCCGTAGAGGACGCAGATCTGTGGGACCGCGCCCGACAGCAATGAGTGGTTGTAGTAGTACTTCCCGATCCCCTCGCGGTTGGCGAAGAAGCCGCTCTGCTGGTCGATCCGCCCGCCGGAGGAGTCCATCAGGTAGAGCACCGGCTTGCCCGTCTTCAGGGCCCGCTGTTGCATCCGGAGGAACTTCTCGACGCCCTTCGCCGCCATCGACCCCGCCTTCACCGTGAAGTCGTTGGCCATGAAGTGGACGTCGCGCCCCTCGAACTCGGCGGCGCCGGTGAGCAGGCCGTCGCCCGGGAGCCGGTCGCCGCCGGAGTCGTCGGATCCGTCGCCCTCATCGTCGGCGTCGCCGTCGCGGTTCGGCGCGTTCGGGTGCCAGTCGTCGAACGCCGCGAACTTCCCGTCCTCGAAGTGGAGCCCCGCCGGGTCGCCGTCGGTCGCGCTCGCGTCGCCCGCGCCGCGCGTCCCGTCCTCGCCGCCGAACCAGAGGTCGAGGCGGTCGCGGACGAACAGCTTCCCCTGCTCGGGGAGCCGCTCGCGGTACTTCTCCGGGCCGCCTTCCAGGATGTCGTCGATCTCGGCCCGGAGGTCGCGCTCGCGGTCGGTCGGTCCGAGGTCGTCGTCGAGGGGGTACGCCGTCTCGGGCGGCGCGGCGCTCGCGGCGGGCTCGTCGCTCTCACCGACGTGGACGTCGACGTCGACACCGAGATGCTCGGCGAGCGATCGCGCGATCGCCTCGGCCTCCTCGGGCGTCGCCGCCGCGCCGACGTGGACTTTCATGGGCGCAAGATTTGCGGTGGATCCTAAACAGTTTTCCATGCAAGTCCGGCGGCGACCGACGGATCGGTGCAAACGGGCCGCGAGCCGACCGGGTCAGTCCAGCGCCGTCTTCAACCGCTCGACCAACTCCTCGTTGCCGACGTACAGCGGCACGCGGTCGTGGACGCCCTCGGGCTCGACGTCGAGGATGTCGATTTCGCCGTCCGTGGCGGCCCCGCCGGCGCGTTCGACGATGTAGGCGATCGGGTTCGCCTCGAAGGAGAGCCGGAGCTTCCCGTCCGGCGCGTCGACGAGGGCGGGGTACGCGAAGATCCCGCCGTAGGTGAGCACCTGGTTCACGTCGCCGACCATGGCGCCGCCGTACCGGAGCTTCAGCTCGTCTTCGATCTCGCGCGCGAAGGCGGTGAACGCGTCGGGCCAGTCGGGGACGCGCCCGCCGAACCCGTAGACGAGGGGGTCGTCGGGCAGGCGCAGGTCGTCTTCGACCACCGAACGGGAGACCGCGTGGCCGTCGTCGCTACCGCCGTCGCCGTCGGGGTCGGCCTCGACGACCTCCTCGCGGACGCCGGCGTCGTCGGCGACGACCATCGTCGTGATCGGGCCGTACAGCACGTAGCCGGCGGCGACGAGGTCGCGCCCGGTGGCGGGCAGCGGGGCGTCGTAGATCCCGACCACCGTGCCCATCGCGTTGTTCGACCGGAGGTTCGACGAGCCGTCGAGGGGGTCGATCGCGACCGCGTAGGCGCCCTCGCCGACCGCCCCGCCGGCGTCGACGGCGGCCTCGCGTTCCTCGCTGACGAACGAGCCGACGCCGTCGACCGCGGTGATCGCCTCGCCGAGCAGCTCGTCGGCGTACAGGTCGCCGGCCAGCACCGACTCGCCCGAGGGGTTGTCCGTCCCGCTCTCGACGCGGCGGCCGGGGAGCGCGGCGCGGATCTCCGGGGCCGTCTCGGCGACCGCGTCGAAGACGGCCTCGACGGTCGGGTCCGCGTCGCGGTCCGAGGCGGGGTCGCTCATCAGTCCGCGCTCTCGGCGGCGGCCAGCGCCTCGACCGGGTCGGCCTCTCGGAAGATCACGGCCTCCAGCGCGTCGAGGATCCGCTCGGGCTCGTCGCGCTGGAAGACGTTCCGGCCGACCGCGATCCCGGTGGCGCCCGCGTCGATGGCGTTCGAGACGTTCCGGAGGAACTCCTCGTCGTCGCGCATCGTCCCGCCGGACATCACGACGTCGGCGGGACCGGCCATCTCGACGGCGTGGCCCATCGCCTCGGGGGAACCGGGGTACTTCACCTTCACCACGTCGGCGCCGAGCTCGAGGCCGAGCCGCGCGCCGTACGAGATCACGTCCGGGCTCCCGTCGTTGCGGAGCCCCTGTCCGCGGGGGTACGACCACATGACGACGCCCATGTCGTGTTCGCGGGCGCCCTCCTGTGCCTCCCGGAACTCCTCGGCCATCTCGACCTCGTGGTTCGAACCCCCGTAGACGGTGAATCCGATCGCGTCCGCGCCGAGTCCGGCCGCGTACTCGGCGGTGCAGTTGACCGCGCTGTCGGGCTCGCCCATCCAGAGGTTCGAGGTCCCGTTGAGCTTCAACAGGAGGTTCACCTCGTCCTCGTAGTCGGGGTAGTACGCCTCGGCGAGCCCCTTCTGAACGGCCAGCGAGGTGACCGCCTCGTGGGTAGCGAGCTCGAATATCCGCCGGGGGTCTGCCGTGTCGGGGTTCGGTTCGAAGTCGACCGGTCCGTGCTCGATCCCGTGGTCGTACGCGAGGATCAGCGACTTGCCGTCCCGCGAGATATTGTCGGCGGCGTGAGGAAGCATCAGTTCGTACTCCCGTTACATCGATAAAAAACGCTATGGTCGTTTCGGCGGACGTAAAGAAACGAATTCGACGCGCTCCGCGTGTGTCGCTCCGCTCAGGGGCGGATTCGAGACAAATAGAATTACTACTCAGATAGTTAATTATCAGTCGTTCGCAACGAACGGCGGTCGAGCGCGACGGTATCCGCCGCAGAGCCGACACGTTGCGGTCGCGGAACCGGCACGCTCCGGTCGCGGAGACGCAATACTTACCACCCGCGGCGCGACAGCGACCCCTATGCGGGAGCTATCCGACATCGACGTCATCGGCGTGGTGGGGGCCGGTACGATGGGCAACGGGATCGCGCAGGTCGCCGCGACCGCCGGCTACGAGGTCGTGATGCGCGACATCGACGACGAGTACGTGGAGCGCGGCCTCGACAGCGTCGCGGACAGCCTCGACCGGCTGGCGTCGAAGGGCGCCCTCGACGAGGCCCCCGAGGCGATCCGCGACCGGATCGCGGGCACCACCGACCTCGACGACCTCGCGGCCGCGGACGTCGTCGTCGAGGCGGCGGTCGAGGACATGGACGTGAAACGCGACGTGTTCGCCGACCTCGACGAGGTGACCGACGACGACGTCGTCCTCGCGACGAACACCTCGACGCTGTCGGTCACGACCATCGCGAGCGCCACGGACCGCGCGAGCGACGTGATCGGACTCCACTTCATGAACCCGGTCCCGATCATGGACGGCGTGGAGGTCGTCGTCGGGGAGCGCACCGCGGACGCGGTCGTCGAGTTCGCGCACGCCTTCGCCGCGGACCTGGGCAAGGAGACGTGGGAGTCCGACGACAAGCCCGGCTTCGTCACGAACCGGATCCTGATGCCGTGGATCAACGAGGGGGTCCGCGCCTTCGACGAGGGCGTCGCCGACAAGGCCGACATCGACCGCGGGATGAAGCTCGGGACGAACGTCCCGATGGGGCCCTTAGAGCTCGCCGACCACATCGGGCTCGACGTCGTGTTAGACGCCAGCGAGACGCTGCACGCCGAGCTCGGCGACCGCTACAAGCCGGCGTACCTCGTCAAGCGCAAGGTTGAGGCCGGCGACCTCGGGAAGAAGACGGGACGCGGGTTCTACGAGTACGGCGACGAGTAGGAGGCGACGAGTAGGAGGCGACGAGGGAGAGGCGACGAGGGAGACGGGGCGGCCGGCGGGACCCCGGCTCAGGCGCCCTTCGCCGTCCGGTCGTCGTCGGCCGTCCACCGGCGGGCGCCGGGGAGGAGCCCGACGAGCTTCGTCACGTAGCCGAACCGGAACAGCCCGAGCTGCGAGAGCGCGCCGAGGGCGAAGACGGCCAGGAAGGCCGGCGCGGTGACGTCGAACAGGAGCGGTTCGACCGACGGTCCGGCGGCGGCCGCGTCCAGCGTCGCCGGCGTGAGCGAGCGCGACGCGAACGCCGCGCCGATGAACGCCGTCGAGACGACGAGCGTCGTCCGGCTCAGGACGAACCCGAACAGCGCGCCGACCGCGACGCCCGCGAGCGTCGCGCCGACGAGCAGCAGCGTCCCCTCGACCCCGGCCGCGTCGGCGGCGTACAGCGGGCCGACCGCGAAGCGACCGGCGAAACCGCCGACCAGCCCGCCGATGGCGACGACGGCGAAGGAGAGCCCGGCGTACGCGAGGAAGCCGCCGACCGCGGCGCCGATCGCGACCGCGACGCCGGTCAGGACCAGCCCGTCGACGGCGATGACTCCGGCGAGGCTCGGCGCGGCGAGGTAGCCCGCGCCGCCGCCGACGAGCAGGCCGGTCAGCGTGACGGCGTAGACGGAGACCGCGGCGCCGACGAACGCGAGGAGCAGTCCCGCGAGGACGAGTCCGGCGTTGACTGGGGTGAGCATACGTCCGCCTTTTCGACGGCGACGGATAAAAGCCGCCGGCCCGAGCGCGTCGGTCTCACCGCGCCCGCCGCCCCGCCTGCCGGTCCACGTGGCGCGTGTAGCCGCCGACGGCGAGGCCGAAGCCGACGACGAGCAGCAGGAAGCCGAGCAGCCGGCTCGTCCCGATCGTCAACATCGAGAGGAGCAGGCCGAAGGCGAACGCGAAGACGCCGGCGACGGCCACCCCGACGTCGACGAGCGGCGACGGCTGGACCGCCTCGCAGTGGGGGCAGACCCGGGCGTCGCTCGCGATCGGCTCCCGGCAGTCGACGCAGCGGACGCGGTCGTTCGACACGAGCGGTCGTTCGGACGACGGTCACTTATATACGTCAGTCCGCCGCGGCCGCGCCGGCGTCGTCGCTCGCGCCGAGCGTCTCCTCGACCTGCGTCACGACCGCGGCGAACGCGACGACCGCGAGCCCCGCGCCGACCGCGAAGGGGACGACGAACCCGAAGCCGACGAGCCAGCCGGACGCGAGGGGACCGAGCGCGACGCCGAAGCCGAACCCCATCGTGAGCACCGACAGCGTCGTCCCCGACTCGCCCTCCCGCGCGAGGTCGCCGGCGAGCGCGAGCGACGGCGCGAAGACGCACGCGACGGCGACCCCCTGCGCCAGCCGGACGAGCGTCATCACGACCGGGTCGGTGACGATCCCCTGCAGCAGCGTCGTCGGGACGAGGAGGACGAAGCCGGCGAGCAGGAACGGTCGGCGCCCGATCCGGTCGCTGGCCTGCCCGACGGGCACCTGCAGGAGCACGTTCGCGATCGTGACGGCCGCGAACTGGAGCCCGAACCACACCGGCGCCTGGTCGAGCCGGACGTTCACCTGGTTCTGGAGCGTCGCGAACAGCGCGATGCACATCCCCATCGCCACCGTCGCCAGCCCCAGCGCGAAGACGGGGTCGAGCAGGCGGTCCTCGCCGCGCACGCGGATCGAGAGGTCGTCGCTCGCCTCGCTGGACTCGGCCGCGTCGCGGACGAGCAGGAAGACGAGGGCGAAGCTGAGGTACGCCCCGCCGCAGGCGGCGGCGAAGGCGGCGTCGAAGCCGTCGATCACGGGGAGGCCGATCGGCGAGAGGTCGTACGGGCCCGCCTCGACGACGGCGCCGGCCAGCACCGGACCGAAGCCGAACCCGATCAGCCGGAAGGTGTTGTACACGCCGAAGTTGCCGCCGCGGTCGGCGTCGGCCGACGCGTACTCGTTGACTAACGCGACCGTCGCGGGGATGATCAGCGCCGCGCCGAACCCCTGGATCGCCCGCAGGACGACGAGCTGCCAGTAGACGGTCACGACCGTGTAGAGCCCGCTCGCGGTGCCCAAGAGGAGGATCCCGATCAGCACGAACGGGCGACGGACGCCTATCCGGTCCGAGAGCCGCCCGGTAATCGGCTGCGAGAGGCTGTTGAGGAAGCCGAAAAGCGAGAGGACGATCCCGATGAGGAGCGGCTCGGTCACCGTGACCGCCGCCGCGCCCACCCCGACCTCGGTCCCGAGGAGCGCGCTGACGTCGATCAGGTCGCTCGCGATGTACAGCGGCAGCACGACGATGAGGAAGGAGTTGCCGGCGGCCCCGACCATCCGGGCGAGCGCGAGCACGATGACTCGCCGGTCGGTGTCGGCGATGCCGGAGAGCGTCCCCATTTCCCTCCGCTTCGGTCGGGACCACAAAGGTGTTTGCGAACGGCGGGAGTCGTTCCGGTTCCGGGCGGTCCAGCCGGGAGAGCCGGGACGATCCGTCGACGGTGAGCGTCGGCCGCTACGATTCGGGCACCGGCGGCTGGCGGCGCTCGATCCCGCGGACCTCGAAGCGCGCGCCGCCCTCGGCGGACTCGGTCGCCGCGACGGCCCAGCCGTGCGCGGTGGCGATCTCTTGGACGATCGCCAGCCCGAAGCCGGTGTTGCCCTCAACGCCGGTCCGGCCGGGCTCGAAGAGATCGCCGGCGACGTCCCCGGGGATCCCCGGGCCGTCGTCGGCGACGTAGAAGCCGTCGTCGAGGTCGCCGACGCGGATCGAGACGTCCGACCCGCCGTGCTCCACGGCGTTCCGGACGAGGTTCTCGAAGAGGTTCCGGAGTCGGTCGGGGTCGGCGAGCACCTCCCGGTCGGTCTCGACCGTCAGCTCGGCGGACTCGGTGTCGACCGTCTCCCTAGCGTCCGCGGCGACGCCCGCGACCGACACCGGCTCGGGGTCGCCGACGGTCTCCCCGTCGCGGGCGAGCGTGAGGGTGTGCTCGACGATGGACTCGATGCGGTCGAGCGCGTCGGCCGCGGCGTCGAGGTGTTCGGCGCCCTCGTCCGCCATCGTCCGCGCCAGGTCGAGGCGACCCTGCGCGACGTTGAGCGGGTTCCGGAGGTCGTGCGAGACGATGCTCGCGAAGGAGTCGAGCCGCTCGTTCTGTCGTTCGAGCGCCGCCTCGCGCTGCTTGAACGCCGTGATGTCCTGCTGGAAGCCGACCCACTCGGTGACGCGCCCGTTCGCGCCGCGGATCGGCGCGACGCTGACGCGGTTCCAGAACTCGGTCCCGTCCTTCCGGTAGTTCAGGAGTTCGACGCTAGCGGGCTCCTCCGCCTCGATCGCCTCGCGGAGCTGCGCGACCGACTCCTCGTCGGTGTCCGGACCCTGTAGGAACCGGCAGTTGACCCCGATCGACTCCTCGCGGTCGTAGCCGGTCATCTCGACGAACCGGTCGTTGACGTACTCCATCGGGTTGTCCATGCGGTCGGGGTCGGTGATGGTGATACCGACCGGCGCCTCGTCGAGCGCGCGGGTCTTCGTCTCCAGCTCCTCGCGCCGCTCCACCTCGTCCGAGACGTCGCGCAGGATGCCGACGCTCCCCTCGAAGCAGTCGCCGTCGTACGGCAGCGCCGCCATGTGGTCCCGACAGGGGATCGGCTCCCCCTGCTTCGGCTCGATGTCGACCCGGAACCGCTGGATGTCCGGACCGGTGCTGGAGAGGATGGTTCCGAGCCGGTCCTCGGACTCGGCGACCGCGTCGTCGCCTTTTATAAGTCCGGGCGTGCTTCCGACGATCTCCTCGACGTCGTAGCCGGTCAGCTCCGCGAACGGCTCGTTGACGAACTCGAACGTTCCGGTCTCGTCGACGACGTACACGGGATAGCCGAGCGCGTCGATGACCGTCGAGTAGCGGTCCGCGATCTCCCGAGTGCGGTGCTCGTCGACAGCCTGGTGGACTCGGTTCGCGAGCCGTCGGAGCTGCTCCGGGCCTCCCTTCTGGAAGTAGCCGGTGACGCCAGCGTTGAGCGCGCGGCTCGCGATCTCCTCGCTCCCCTTCCCGGTGTACAGCACGAAGGGGATCGAGCGGTCCGTCTCGCGGAGCCGGTCGAAGAACTCCAGCCCGTCCATGCCGGGCATGTCGTAGTCGCTGACGATGCAGTCGAACCGCCCGCCGTCGAGCTCGTCGAGGGCGTCCGCCGCCGCCGTGACGCTCGTTACCGCGACATCGTCCAGTTCGCGTTCGAGGTACGCCTCCGTGAGGTCGAGCACGGAGGGGTCGTCGTCGACGTGTAACACGTCGATCCGTTCGGGCATGCGGGCGGATACGTCGCCGACTGATAAACGGATGTCGCCCCGGGTATCAGTTCTGAGTACGGAGCGAGGGGGCCGGTCGGGGCGCGGCTGAGGGTCGGTCGCCCGACCGACCGGTTCCACTGCCGCCGCGCGTGGCTGATCGTTAAGTCGGCGCGGCGCGGACGGTCGGGCGATGGCGGGCGGCACGCTCCCCGGGACGGCGACCGACGAGGCGGACGGGAGCGACCGCGTCGTGTTCCACGTCGACATGGACTGCTTTTACGCCTCCTGCGAGCGCCTGCGGCGACCAGAGCTCGCGGGCGAACCCGTCGTCGTCGGGATGGGGTACGAGGACGGTGAGACGGTCGGCGCCGTCGCGACCGCGAGCTACGAGGCCCGCGCGTTCGGCGTCGAGAGCGCGATGCCGATCTCCGAGGCGCTCGACCTGCTCCCCCGCCGCGCCGACGCCGACCCGGACGACTCGGACGCGCCGGACCCCGAGGCGGCCGGCCGGTACCTGCCCGTCGACCTCGGATTTTATAAGGAAGTCGCGGGCGACGTGAAGGCCGTCCTCCGGGACTGCGCCGACACGCTCCGCGAGGTGAGCGTCGACGAGGCGTACCTCGACGTCACCGACCGGACCGCGTGGGACGCCGCGGAGGGGGAGAGCGCCGCGGCCGGCCCCGCCGAGGCGCGTACCCTCGCGGAGGGGTACGCCCGGCACGTCAAGGAGCGCATCGAGCGGGAGGCCGGGGTGCCCGCGAGCGTCGGCGTGGCGCCGAACATGTCGACCGCGAAGGTCGCCAGCGACGCCGACAAGCCGGACGGGCTCGTCGTCGTGCCGCCCGGTTCTGTCGAGTCCTTCCTCGCGCCGCTACCGACCGCCGAGATCCACGGCGTCGGCCCCGTGACGGAGCGGACGCTCGCCGAGATGGGGATCGAGACCGCCGCCGACCTCGCCGCGGCCGACCCCGACGGACTCGCCGACGAACTGGGGGAGCGCGGCCCGGAGCTCCACCGGCGCGCCCGCGGCGACGACGACCGGGAGGTCACGCCGACCGGGCTCCCCAAGAGCCTCTCGCGGGAGTCGTCGCTGTCGCCGACCGCCGACCGGGAGACGAAGCGCGAGACGGTGGCGGCGCTGGCGGCGGACGTGGCCCGTCGGGCCCGCGAGCGGGGCTGCCTCTACCGGACCATCGGGATCAAGGCGGTCGAGCCGCCCTACGATGTCAACACGCGGGCGCGGAGCCTCCCCGGTCCGGTCGACGACCCCGACCTCGTGGAGTCGGTCGCGTTCGACCTCCTCGGGGAGTTCGACGGAGACCGGGTCAGAAAGCTGGGCGTGCGGGTCTCCAACCTCGACTTCGCCGAGAGCGACCAGGCGACCCTCGGTGGGTTCGATCCGGGCGACGGCGAGGGAACGAGCGCCGGCGGGAGCGGGGGGACGAGCGCCGGCGGGGGGGGGGGG
>NZ_NHPF01000130.1:0-23426 GCF_002252925.1 Halorubrum sp. Ea8 | reverse complement strand
CCGTCCCGGTCCTCGTGGGCGCGATGACCGCCGGGACGGTCGTCATCTACGCGATGGGCGTCGTCGGCCTCTACCTGAACCTGGAGCTCACCCTCGTCGAGGCGACCGTCCAGGGAGCCGTCGTGTTCCTCCCGGCGGAGGGCGCGAAGATCGCCGCCGCGATCGGGATCGTCCGCTCGGACGCGATCGCGGCCGAGTGAGGTGACGCCGTGATTGACTCAGAGGTGACGCCGTGAGCGACTCAGAGGTGACGCCGTGATCGACGTCGACGGCGTCACCTGCCGGTACGGCGGTGCGGGCTCCGGCGGGAGCGACGCGGCCGGCGTCACCGCCGTCGACGACGTCTCCCTCGCGGTCCCCGACGGCGAGTTCCTGATCGTCGCGGGCGCGAACGGCTCCGGGAAGACGACGCTGGTCCGAACGTTCAACGGGCTCGTCGAGCCGGACGCCGGCCGGGTCGCCGTCAACGGGACCCCGGTCGCGGACGACCTCGTCGCGGCCCGGACCGCGGTCGGGATGGTGTTCCAGGACCCCCGCGACCAGCTGGTCGCGGCGACCGTCGGCGGCGACGTCGCCTTCGGCCCGGAGAACCTCGGGCTGTCGCACGCCGAGATCGACCGCCGGGTGAGCGACGCGCTCGACGCCGTCAACATGGCCGGGCGCGAGGACGACCGGATCGCGTCGCTGTCGGGCGGCGAGCGCGAGCGCGTCGCGATCGCCGGCGCGCTGGCGATGGAGCCGGACCACCTCGTACTCGACGAGCCGTTCACGGGCCTCGACGAGCCCGCGAGGCGGTCGGTCGTCGACCGGCTCCGCGCGCTCCGCCGGGCGGGGACCGGCGTCGTCGTCGTCACCCACGACCTGCGGGACGTGTTCGGGATCGCCGACCGCGTGGTCGGGCTGGCCGACGGGCGGGTCGCGGTCGACGCGCCGCCGGCGGAGGCGGCCGCGGCGCTCCCCGGGCTCGACGTGCGCGTCCCGGCGGCCGAGGCCGGCGAGAGCGGTGACCGCGGGGCGACCGACCGCGCGGTCGATACCGGCCGGTGACCCTCGCGTACGTCCCGGACGACGCGCTCGCACACCGGCTGGACCCCCGGTCGAAGCTGCTCGTGCAACTCGGGTTCGCGGCCGCGGCCTTCGCGCACACGACGCCGCGCGGCCTCGCGGCGCTGTCGGTCGTCGCCGTCGGCTGCCTGCGGCTCGCGGGGGGCGGCCCCCGCGACCTGTGGGCGTATCGGTTCGCGCTCCCGTTCCTCCTCGTCGCCCCGGTCGTCGCGGGCGCGACGCTCGGCGCCCCCTGGTTCCGGATCGGCCGCGCGGTCGACACGGGACTGGCGAGCTACCGGGTCCTGCTCGTGCTTTTCATCGCCGCCGCCTACGTCCGGTCGACGCCGGTCCGGGACTCCCGGGCGGCGATCCAGCACACGGTCCCCGGCAGGCCCGGGCAGCTGCTGGCGGCGGGCGTCGCGCTCGTGTTCCGGTTCCTCCCGGTCCTGAAACGCGACCTGCTGACCGCGCGCGACGCGATGCGGGCGCGCCTCGGCGACGAGCTGGCTGTCCGCGACCGGATGCGGATCGTCGCCGCCGCCGGGATCAACCGCGCGTTCGGCCGCGCCGACCGGCTGGGGACCGCCCTCGCGGCCCGGTGTTTCGCGTGGAATCCGACGCTCCCGCGGCTGGCGTTCGGCCGGGCGGACGCGGTCGCGCTGGCGGTCGCCTGCGCCCTGTTCGCGGCCGCGCTGGTCGGCGCGCTCTGAGTCCGGAACGACGCATTCAGACCGCGGTTCGAGGCCGGAGCGGCGCACTCCGACCGCGTCCAATTGGCGCCCCGGCCCCGCGGTGTGGCAAGTTTTAACCGGACCGTATCCGCCTGATCGATCATGACTCCGCTGCAGGCGGCCACCCGGGAGACGTTCTGGACGATCGGCCCGGTGGGGAAAGCCGCGTTCTACTGGCTCGCCGCGGTCGCGATCCTGGTGTTCCTGTACGGCGTGTACGCCCGGTTCGCGGCGTACGCCCGCGGGAGCTCGGACCCCCGCGAACGGCTGTCGGACCTCCCGTCGCGGATCGTCTCCGCGACCCGGACCGTGCTCTCGAACGAGAACCAGTTCGACGGGGACGCGTACACCGGCGTGATGCACGCGTTCGTGCTGTGGGGCTTCCTCACTCTGCTCGTCGCGACGACGATCCTCGGGTTCGACATCGACGTCTACCGCCCGATCGCGGGCGAGTCGTTCTGGGTGGGCGACTTCTATCTGGCCTACCAGTTCGTCGTCGACGCGTTCGGCCTGCTGTTCGTCGTCGGCGTCGGCATGGCCATGTACCGGCGCTACAGCGAGCGCGACGGGCGGCTGTGGGGGAAACACACCTCGTTCGAGGACGACGCGTTCGTCTGGACCCTCTTCCTGCTCGGCGTCGGCGGCTTCGTCGTGCAGGCGCTGGGCATCGTCGGCCAGCCGGCGCGGGCCGACGAGACGGTGAGCTTCATCGGGATGGCGATGGCCGCCGGATTCCAGTGGGTCGGGCTGACGCCCGCGGGCGCCGAGGCGATCTACGGCGTCGTCTGGTGGAGCCACTCGCTGCTGGCGTTCGCGTTCATCGCGTGGATCCCGTACGCGAAGCCGTTCCACATGATCTCCTCGTTCGCAAACGTCGTCGCCCGCGACGAGAAGGCGGGGGCGCGGCTCCCGAACGTCCCCGCGGACCTCGATCACACCAACGCGGAGTCGATCGAGGACTTCACCTGGAAGGAGCTGATGGACGGCGACGCCTGCACGAAGTGCGGCCGGTGTACCGACGCCTGTCCGGCCGACGCGGTCGGTCGGAACCTGGACCCGCGGGACGTGATCCTCGACCTGAAGGCGTACCGCGAGTCGGTGACGGACGACCCGGTCGCGGGGGCGGGCGGCGGCGGGTCGGTCGCGACCGACGGCGGCGTGGCCGGTTCCGCCGCCGTCAACGACGGCGGCACCGTCCCCATCGTCGCCGACGAGGGCGGCGTGATCGACAGCGAGTCGATGGAGTCCTGCATGTCCTGTATGGCCTGCATGGACGCCTGCCCGGTCGACATCGAACACCTCACCTCGTTCACCAAGATGAATCGCCAGCTCGTCGACGAGGGGGCCGTGGACTCGAACCTCCAAGACGTGTTCCAAGACGTGATGCAGAAGGGGAACACCTTCGGCGAGTCGCAGTCGGCCCGCGGCGACTGGGCGGACGAACTGGAGGACGTCGAGGTCCCGGACGCCCGCGAACGCGAGGTGGAGTACCTCTGGTACGTCGGCGACTACCCGAGCTTCGACGACCGGAACAAGAAGGTCGCCCGCGCGCTCGCCCGGCTGTTCGACGAGGCCGGCGTCGAGTTCGGCATCCTCTTCGACGACGAGAAGAACGACGGCAACGACGTGCGCCGGATCGGCGAGGAGTTCCTCTACCTCGAACTGGCGGGTCACCACGTCGAGACGTTCGCCGACTGCGAGTTCGACTCGATCGTCTGCACGGACCCGCACTCGTACAACACGATCAAAAACGAGTACCCCGAGGTCGACTTCGCCGAGTTCGCCGACGACCCGATGATGCCGTTCGACCGCGAGGAGCCGTGGAACGCCGACGGCGCGGTCGACGTGCGTCACTGGACGCAGGTGGTGGAGGAGCTGGTCGACGAGGGGCGGCTCGGCCTCGCGGGCGACGAGCTCGGCTACACCGTCACCTACCACGACCCCTGCCACCTCGGCCGGTACAACGACGAGTACGAGGCGCCCCGCGAGCTGATCCGCGCGACCGGCGCCGACCTCTACGAGATGCCGCGCTCGCGGAGCGACTCGTTCTGCTGCGGCGGCGGCGGGGGCGGGCTCTGGACCGAACACGACGAGGCGGTGAAGCCGAGCGAGGAGCGCCTCCGCGAGGCGGTCGAGGACACCGACGCGGGCGGCGCGATCGAGAAGTTCGTCGTCGCCTGCCCGATGTGCACGACGATGTTCGAGGACGGCCGGAAGACGGGCGACTTCGAGGACGACGTGGAGATAGTCGACGTCGCGGAGCTGCTGATCGAGGCGGTGGAGGCGGGGTCGGGGTAAAAACGAAACCCGTCAGGCGCCGCGGCCGCCGTCCCGCGGGCTCGATCGCGGCCGGGACTCGACCGCGTCGTCGACCCGCCGCAACACCGCCCGCCCCGGGGCGCGGTCGCGCACGGGCGCGTCGCCGAGGTAGTCGATCAGCGCGTCGCGGAGGAGCTCGGCGCCCTCGGAGGCGAGCGCGCGGTCCCGTTCGATGCGCCGGATCGGGCGGCACTGCGCGGGGGCGTCGTCGCCGGCGTCGACCGCGGCCGCGCCCGCGTCGAGCAGGGCGGCGTGCGCGACCCACGCCTCCTCGCGGGAGAGCGAGAGCCGGATCCGGTCCCCGTTCGTCGGAGGGGTCATCGTCCCGGTCTTCGCACGGAGGGGCTTAAAAATACGCCCGTGGGGTGTCGAGATGGGACTCCGAGCGGTCGAGGTGCTCTCCGTCCGCGCAGGCGGACCGCCGCCGATGAGAACTATATAGAGTATATATCGCACCCGAGCGGTACGTCCCGAGGTATACTCCTCATAGCATACTATTTAACTCGAAAACGTCCACGGACAGGTGATGGCATCAAGCCACGACGCGGAGACTGAGGGGATCACGCGGCGGAAATCGCTTGCGGCGCTCGCCGGTGTCGGGGCCCTCGGTCTCGCCGGCTGTACGCAGAGCTCCGGAGACGGTTCCGACGGCGGAGACGACGGCCTCTCGGGCTCGATCAACATCGCCGGCTCCTCGACCGTCTTCCCGCTGATGAGCGCGATCGCGGAGGACTTCGCCGCGGACCACGACCAGCTCTCGATCGACATCAGCTCGACCGGCTCGGGCGGCGGGTTCTCGAACTACTTCTGCGTCGGCGACACCGACTTTAATAATGCGAGCCGGCCGATCCAGCCGGAGGAGGAGGAGCTGTGCGAGGAGAACGGCGTCGAGTTCGTCGAGCTCATCGCGGCGACGGACGCGCTCACGGTCGTCGTCAACCCCGAGGCCGACTGGATCGACTCGCTCACCGTCGAGGAGCTGGCGACGATCTGGGAGGAGGACGCAGTCGAGACCTGGGACGAGGTCCGCGACGAGTTCCCGAACGAGGAGATCGAGCGGTTCGGCGCGGCCGACACCTCCGGGACGTACGACTACTTCATCGAGGCCATCCTGGAGGACCGCGGTCACACCAGCGACTACCAGGCGACCGAGCAGGACAACTCGATCGCGCAGGGCGTCTCCGGGAGCGAGTACGCGATCGGCTACTTCGGCTTCGCGTACTACTTCCAGAACCCCGACCAGCTCAAGGCGCTCGGCATCGACGACGGCGACGGACCGGTCGAGCCCAGCCTCGAGACGGCGTCCAGCGGCGAGTACACCCCCCTCTCCCGGCCGCTGTTCACCTACCCGTCGATCGAGTCGCTCGGGAAGGAGCACGTCGCCGAGTTCGCCCGGTACTTCGTCGAGCAGACGACGAACGAGGACCTCGTCGCCGGCGACGTCGGGTACGTGCCCGCGACCGAGGAGACCCAAGAGGAGCAGATGGAGATCCTCGAAGACGCTATCGAGCGGGCGCAGGAGTAACGCCCGTCATGAACCGGTGTATTGATTTACGACAGCGTTCGATACCCGACCGGTTGTGACAGATAGTACCGAGAGCCCGGACCTCCAGCGGCGGAGCGGGCTCAGACGACTGAAGGAGGGAACCTACGGGGGCCTCTTCGCCGCGTGCGCGGCGATCACTCTGCTCACGACGGTCGCGATCTTCGTGACGCTGCTGTCGGACGCGGTGGTGTTCTTCCAAGAGGTCCCGATAACCGAGTTCCTGACCGGCACCAACTGGAGCCCGAACCCGGCCGGCGGCGGGCAGTCGTTCGGCATCATCCCCCTGCTGATCGGGACGCTGGTCGTGACGGTCACGGCGGCGTTCATCGCGCTCCCAGTGGGGACGCTGACGGCGATCTACCTCAGCGAGTACGCGACGACGAACGCGCGGTCGATACTGAAGCCGCTCCTCGAGATCCTCGCCGGTATCCCGACGGTCGTGTACGGGTACTTCGCGCTGGTGTATATCACGCCCGCGCTGAAGGCGACGCTGTTCCCGGGCATGAGCACATTCAACGCGCTCTCGGCGTCGATCATGGTCGGCATCATGACGATCCCGATGGTGTCGTCCATCTCCGAGGACGCGATGAGCGCGGTCCCCGACGACCTGCGGCAGGCCGGCTACGGTCTCGGGGCGACGAAGTTCGAGGTGTCGACCGGGATCGTGGTCCCGGCCTCCATCTCGGGGATCGCCTCCTCGTACATCCTCGCGGTGTCCCGCGCCATCGGCGAGACGATGATCGTCGTCGTCGCGATGGGCGCGCAGGCGCGGATGCCGACGGTCCGGGAGGCCGCCTTCGGGATCCCGGTCATCAACCCCGCCGACGTCCTCTTGGACTCCGGGATGACGATCACCGTCGCCATGGTCCAGATCGCCGGCGGCGACCTCACGGGCGGATCGATCCCGTACGACTCGATGTTCGCGCTCGGACTCACGCTGTTCGTGGTGACGCTCGTAATGAACGTGATCAGTGATATCATCGCACAGCGGTACCGGGAGGAGTACTGATGGCGACCGACGCTGACAACGCGAACGTCGGCGGGTTCGGCCAGGTGAGCCAGGTCCGCGGAGCCGTCTTCGAGTACCTCTCGCTGGGCGCGAGCGTGGTGGGCCTCGTCGCGCTCGGCGTGCTGCTCGTGTACGTCACGATCGACGCCTTCGACCTGGCGAACGCCAGCCCGGAGTGGCTGCTGACGTACTTCGTCACCATCGTCGTTCCCTTCATCGCGTTCTGCCTCTACAGCGTGGACGACCCGGCGGTGATCCGGCGGTCCCTCGTCGCACTCGGCGGAGGACTCGTCGCCGTCGCCGCGGTGTTCACCGCGATCGAGGCGTTCGTCGCGCCGATTCCGCGACTCAGCTGGCAGCTCGCGTACCTCTTCGTCGTCGTCACGCCGCTCACGGCGTACCTCGCGTACGTCGGGAGCCGCGGCCGGGTCGGCGCCGTCGGCTTCGGGCTGGTGGGTCGGCTCGTCGGCGGGGTCGCGATCGGCCTCGCCGCGGGGACGCTGTTCCTGGTGTTCGACGCGCTGTTGTGGTTCCTCGCGTACACCCTCGGCGTCCTGCCGGGCGTCGCGCTGTACGCGTACGGCCGGTGGCGGTCCGCGGACCGGGCGGCGGGCGCGGCGGTCCCGGTCGGGGCCCTCGGGCTCTTCGCCGCGGTGTTCCTCCGCGACGTGATCGCCGTGTACCCGTCGGACCTCATCATCTACCTCTGGACGATCGCGGTCCCGGTCGCGGCCGCCGGGGCGTACCTCGTCGCCGAACGGAGCGGTCGGACCGTCGGGGCCGTCGTCGCCGGCCTCCCGCTCGCCGTCGCCGCCGCCGGGGGCTTCCTGGCCGCCGGCGCCGGACTCCCGGCGCCGACCGTCCTCCTCGTGCTCGCCCTGACCGGCGTGCCGACGGCGGTGTACGTCTCCCGCGTGGTCGAGGTCGGCGACGGGGTCGTCGGCCTGGCCCTGCCGCTCCTCCTCGCCGCGGGCGTGGTCGCCGGGGCGCTGATCGTCGAGGCGTGGGGGGTTCCGGCCCCGGACCCGTGGCTCGACGCCAGCTACGTCACGGAGGCGCCCTCCCGAACGCCGGAGGAGGCCGGACTCTACCCGGCGATCGTCGGCTCGGTGATCATCATCGCGCTGGTCGCGGTGCTGTCGTTCGTGCTCGGCGTGGGGACCTCCGTCTTCCTGGAGGAGTACACGGCGGGGAGCGGTCTCGTCGGGTCGCTGACGCGGCTGCTCCAAGTGAACATCGCGAACCTCGCCGCCATCCCGTCGGTCGTGTACGGGCTGCTCGGGCTGGGGCTGTTCGCGAACCTGCTCGGGTTCGGGCTCGGGACCGCGGTGACCGCGTCGCTGACGCTGTCGCTGCTCATCCTACCGATCACGATCATCTCCGCGCAGGAGGCGATCCGGTCGGTCCCGGACGACCTGCGCCAGGGGTCGGACGCGATGGGCGCGACCCGGTGGCAGACGACGAAGAACGTCGTGCTGCCGGAGGCGCTGCCCGGGATCCTGACCGGGACCATTCTGGCGCTCGGACGGGCGATCGGCGAGACCGCGCCGCTCATCATGATCGGCGCGGCGACCACGGTGTTCAGCGCGCCGAGCAGCCTCTTCAGCCGGTTCAGCGCGATGCCGATGCAGATCTACGCGTGGGCGAACTTCCCCCAGGCGGAGTTCCGGTACGGGGTCGTCGCGGCCGGCGTGATCACGCTGCTGATCATCCTCATCGGCATGAACGGGACGGCGATACTGCTGCGAAACCGCGCGGAGCGGGGAAACTAACATGAGTAACACCGAAACGAAACCGAGCGACTCGCTCATCACGACGGACGTAGAGACCGGATCGAACGATCGAACGGCGCCCTCGGACCGGACCGCGGTGGCCGCGCGCGACCTGAACGTCTTCTACGGGGACGAGCAGGCGATCGACGACGTGTCGATGGAGATCCCCGAGAAGCGCGTGACCGCGCTGATCGGCCCCTCGGGCTGCGGCAAGTCGACGTTCCTCCGGTGTATCAACCGGATGAACGACATGATCGAGGTCTGTCGGGTCGAGGGCGACATCGAGTTCGGCGGGAAGAACGTGTACGACGACGACGTCGACCCAGTCGCGCTCCGGCGGAAGATCGGGATGGTGTTTCAGAAGCCCAACCCGTTCCCGAAGTCCATCCGCGACAACGTCGCGTACGGGCTGAAGATCCAGGGGTTCGACGGCGACGTCGACGAGCGCGTCGAGGAGTCGCTGAAGGGCGCGGCGCTGTGGGACGAGGTGAAAGACCAGCTCGGCTCCTCGGGGCTCGACCTCTCCGGCGGGCAACAGCAGCGGCTCTGTATCGCTCGCGCCATCGCGCCCGACCCGGAAGTCATCCTGATGGACGAGCCGACGTCGGCGCTCGACCCCGTCGCGGCCTCGAAGATCGAGGACCTCATCGACGACCTCGCGGAGGAGTACACCGTCATCATCGTCACGCACAACATGCAGCAGGCGGCGCGCATCTCCGACCGGACCGCGGTGTTCCTCACCGGCGGGCGGCTGGTCGAGTACGACGACACCACCAAGATCTTCGAGGACCCCGAGGAGCAGCGCGTCGAGGACTACATCACGGGGAAGTTCGGGTAGATGCCTCGCGAGAACTACCAAGAGCGGTTGGAGCAGCTCCGGGGCGACGTGGTCGCGATGGGCGACCTGGTCCTCGACCGGTACGAGACCGCCCTCCGCGCGGCCGAGACGGGCGACGACGACCTCGCCGACGAGGTGATCGGCGGGGATCACGTCGTCAACGAGCGGTACCTCGAACTGGAGGAGGAGTGCACGGAGCTGCTCGCGCTCCAGCAGCCCGTGGCCGGGGACCTCCGGCTGGTGACGGCCTCGTTCAAGATCATCACCGACCTCGAACGGGTCGGCGACCTGGCGACCAACATCGCCGCGTACGGCGGCGACGACGGCGGGATCCACCCGGCCGTCGACTTCCGCGGGCTCGGCGACGCGGCCGGCGACATGGTCGCCGACGCGGTCGCGGCCTACGAGGCGACCGACCCCGACGCGTGCCGTGAGATCAACGTTCGCGACGACGACCTCGACGAGCGCTGTCGCCGAGCGAGCGAAGCGGTCGTGCGGAGCCTCCTCGAAGCCGACCGCGCCCGCGCCGCCGCGAACGGGGACGGCGACCCGGACCCGGACCGGCTCGCGGACACCCTCGACGAGATCTCGCGCGCCCTGCTGGCGATCCGCGACCTCGAACGGGTCGGGGACCACGGGGTCAACATCGCCGCCCGGACGCTGTACATGATCGAGAGCGACGACGAACTGATCTACTGACCGGCGGTCGGCACGGAGACGGAACGGACGGCCGAGACACAATCCACAAGAGACCATGACACCCTCAGAGACCGCGGACGACGACGTCACCGACGCGACGACCACCCTCACGTTCATGTGCGTTCGCAACGCCGGCCGGAGCCAGATGGCGACCGCCTTCGCGGAGCGCGAGCGCGACCGGCGCGGCCTCGGCGACCGCGTCGAGGTCGTCACGGGCGGCACCGCCCCCGCCGACAGCGTCCACGACGTGGTCGTCGAGGCGCTCGCCGAGGTCGGCCTCGACGTGAACGGTCGGACGCCGCGACACGTGTCCGACGAGACGCTCGCCGCGTCGGACTTCGTCGCCACGATGGGCTGTTCGACACTGGAGCTCGACGGCGTCGACACCGACGACTGGGACCTCGACGACCCGGGCGAGCGCCCGATCGAGGAGGTCCGCGAGATCCGCGACGATATCGAGCGCCGCGTGGTCGTCCTCTTCGACGAGCGGTTCGGCGAGTGCGACGGTGAGTAGGGGCTCCGCGTCGAGGCGGCCATTATCGACTCCGGAAGCTCTAATCGACTTCGGACGCACTGACGAGACGTGACTGTACTGCAGGAGCTCATCGGAGACCAGTCGCTCGCCGTCTGGCTCGTGTTGGGCGCGATCGGGTTCCTGCTGACCTGGAAGGGGGCGAACGTCATCGAGTCGACGACCTCGAAGATCAGCGACCACTTCGGCGTCTCGCAGGCGATCCAGGGCGGGCTCATCGTCGCCGCCGCGACGTCGTTCCCCGAGCTCGCGATCATCGTCATCTCGGTGCTCGTGCTCGGCGACTTCGGCGTCGGCGCCGGGGCGCTCATCGGGACGGCGGTGTTCAATATCTTGGTCATCCCGGCCGCTGTCGCGATCACGAGCGGCGACACGACGACGACGCAGGGGATCGTCTACCGCGACGCCATTTTTTATATGGTCGCCGTGCTCGCCCTCTTCGGCGTGATCGCGCTCGGCGTGCTCGGGACCGACGGGCGCGAGCTCGCGCGGATCACGCCGCAGATGGGCGTCGGCCTGCTAGTGTTGTACGGCGTGTACGTCATCTTACTCGCGGGGGGCAAGAGCGGGGCGTCGGACATGAAGCGGGCCGAGTCAACGAACGTCCCCAAACAGGCCGGGCTGTTCGCGGCCGGGCTGGTCGTCGTGCTGGTCGGCGTCGAGTCGATGGTCACCATGACGGTACAGATCTCGGACGCGCTCGACGCGCCGTCGTTCCTCATCTCCGTGACGGTGCTGTCGGTGCTGAGCTCGTTCCCCGACCTGCTCGTCGGCGTGAAGATGGGCGAGGCCGGCGACAAGCGGGCGGCGATCGCGAACGTCTTCGGGACCAACACGTTCAATCTCGTCGCGGCGCTGCCGATCGGCGTCATCCTCGCCGGCGGCGTCTCGATCGGCTTCCTCACATCCGTGCCGCTACTGTTATTTCTGTTTTATACCACCCTCGTCGTCGTGGTGATGTCCGCGACGGAGTTCGAGATCACTACCGAGGAGGGGTACGTCTTCCTCGCGATGTACGTCGCCTTCCTCGGCTGGATGACGACCGAGGCGCTCGGGATTACCGCGCTGCTGACCGAGGAGACGCTCCGATCGATCGTCACGTGACCGCCCCGTGAGCCGGCCGCCCCGTGAGCCGACGGCCGGCGGGTCCGAACCGTACCGAACGTACATTATCAATATCGACGGATAGAGGCCCTGAAAGCCAACATTTAACGGAACAGAGGCCCTGATTGGCCGTAGATGAACGAGACCTTAGAGCGTCGTATTCGACGCCATAACACGAGCTTCGATCGCGACACCGGACATATCATTCTACCGAGTGAACGCCTCGCCGCCCGCTGGTTCCACGGCGTCGTGGACGCCGCGGAACGGAACGACGACCTGGAACCGCTCGCCGAGCTCCGCATCGGGATCGACTCCGACAGAGACCGACCGACCGTTATCAACGAGCGCGCGGCCGGTGGGGTCCGAGCCGCGCTCCCGCCGAGCAGCGAGACGCTGCGGATCGACGGCTCCGCGGCCCTCGAGCGGTACGGATTCGACGACGACGAGGCGACGTTGCGAGCCGATCTCGAGACGCTGACCGACGTGCTGGTCGAGGGTGACGCCGAGCCGGCCCTCGCGTGCTAACGCTCTTCTCGGCGAGCTGATCCCCTCCGTTGCGGGAGCCTGACCGCCGCTCCTCTCTACTCCGTCCGAACGCGAACCTCGATACCGTCGGCATCGGTGACGGTGACCCCTCCGCCGCGCTCGTCGACGGCGACATCGACATCGCCGTCGGCCGCGACCGCCTCCAGCCGCTCCCGCACCGCGTCCAGCGCGTCGGCGTCGGGGACGACCACCTCGAACCACGCGAGCCCGAGCCCCGTCGCGGGCGTCGTCCGCCCGCGCCACGTGTTCGCGGCGAGGTGGTGGTGGTAGCCGCCGGCGGCGACGAACCGGACGTCGGGGCCGGTCATGCCGACCTCGAAGCCGAGCCCGTCGACGTACACCGCCTCGAACGCCGACAGCGACGCGGTTTCGAGGTGGACGTGGCCGAGGTCGGTGCCGGGCGGGGCGCGGTCGACGGGCGACGATCCCGCGGAAGCGTCCCCCTCGACCGCCTCTGCGGCCGCGGCGACCCCCTCCAAGTCGAGCGGGTCGGTCGCCATGCGCACCGTCCCGTCGTCGTCGGTGGGCCACTCCTCGCGGGGGCGATCGCGGTAGATCTCCACCCCGTTTCCCTCGGGGTCGTCGAGGTACAGCGCCTCGCTGACGAGGTGGTCGGAGGCGCCGTCAAGGCGCCAGCGCTCCCGCACCCGACCCAGCGCCTCGCCGAGCGCGGCCCGGGAGGGGACCCGGAACGCGGCGTGAAAGAGGCCGGCCTCGGTGCGCCCGCGCTCGGGGCGGTCCGGGTCGCGTCGCAGGACGAGCAGGGGGTCGCCGTCGGCGCCGAGGACGGCCCTGTCGCCGTCGCAGTCGATGACGGCGAGGCCGACGACGTCGCGGTAGAAGGCGGTCGTCTCGTCGAGGTCGGCGACGCGGAGCGCGGCGCGGCCGATCCGCGCGCCGGGCGGGAGGCGGTCTTCGGGGGAAGCGTCGGGCATGTCGCCTCTCAGGGGCGCCCGCGCGTTCAACGCGTCGGTCGCGGAAGCGGTAACGGGACCCGCCGGTCGCGGGAGTCGTGACCGGGTCCCCGGTCGCGGAAGCCGTGAGCGAACGGGACGACCGACCGCGACCGCGTCGGCGACCCGGACCCTCCCGATCGTCCGTTAGAATCAAACGGGCACGCGACGCAGTACCCGATATGAGCGTCGAACAGGAGGAGCGGGCCATTCGGTGTCTGGTCGCGAAGGTCGGACTCGACGGCCACGATCGGGGTGCACACGTGATCGCGCGGGCGTTCCGCGACGCCGGCTTCGAAGTCGTCTACTCCGGGCTCCATCGCGCGCCGGAGGACATCGTACAGGCGGCGGTCCAGGAGGACGTCGACGTGCTCGGCATCTCGATCCTCTCGGGCGCCCACAACACCCTCGTCCCGAAGGTCATCGAGGGGCTCAAGGAGTACGACGCGTTCGAGGACACCCTGATCCTCGTGGGCGGGATCATCCCTGACGACGACGAGACGGAGCTCAAGGAGCTCGGCGTCGCCGAGGTGTTCGGCCCCGGGACGCCGATGGAGGAGACGATCGAGTTCATCCGGAACAACGTGCCGGAGCGGGCGTAGATGGACGGGCCGCAACGTGACGGGTCGGCGGCGGAGCGGACCCCGGAGCTGAGCGACCGCGACGCCGAGCTCGTCGAGGAGCTGCTCGCCGGGAGCCACCGGGCGCTCGCCCGCGTCATCACCCGGATCGAGGACCGCGCCGCGGGCCACCGGGCGATCGTCTCCGCGCTCCACGGGCACACCGGCGGCGCGGACGTGATCGGGATCACGGGCTCGCCCGGCGCCGGGAAGTCGACGCTCGTCGACAAGCTCGCGGCGGCCTACCGCGAGCGCGGGGACACCGTCGGCGTCGTCGCTGTCGACCCCTCCTCGCCGTACACGGGCGGCGCGGTCCTCGGCGACCGGATCCGGATGGGGTCGAACGTCGGCGACATGGACGTGTTCTTCCGGTCGATGAGCGCGCGCGGCCAGCTCGGCGGGCTCTCGATGGCGACCGCGGACGCCGTGAAGGCGCTCGACGCCTTCGGGAAGGACGTCGTGGTCATCGAGACGGTCGGCGCCGGGCAGAACGAGGTCGACGTGGTGCGGACCGCCGACACGGTCGCGGTGCTCGTCCAGCCCGGCTCCGGCGACGACGTGCAGACGCTGAAGGCCGGCATCCTGGAGATCGGCGACGTGTTCGTCGTCAACAAGGCCGACATGGACGGCGCGGAGCGCACCCTCGCCGAGTTGGAAGAGATGGTCCACCGGCGGGAGGGCCCGACGACGGGGCTCGACACGGGCCATCACGGGTTCGACGCGCCGGAGCACCCGGACGACCCGACCCCCTCGGACGGCGAGGCGGCCTCCGGCGACGCGGCCGACGCGAGCGGCGACGACGCCCCGGGGTGGACCCCCGAGGTGCTCCGGACGGTCGCGAACACGGGCGAGGGCGTCGACGAGCTGATCGCGGCGTTCGACGCCCACGCCGCGCACCTCCGGGAGTCGGGCGAGATCGAGGCGACGAAGCGCCGGCGCTACGCCGAGGAGATCCGGACGCTCGTGCGGTCCGACGTCGGGGCCCTCGCCGCCGAGGAGATCGAGCGCCGCGGCGGGATCGACCGGCTCGCCGAGGCGGTCCGCCGGCGCGAGACCGACCCGTACAGCGTCGCCGCCGAGGTCGTCGCCCCCATCGTCGACTGCGTGGAGACGGACCGGGAGTGACCGACCGAGGGGCGGCGGTCGGGAGCGAGGCGTGACCGCCCGGGCGGGCCACGAGGTATAAGTCGCCAGCGGACCAACAGGTTTCCATGAAGCTCAGGAACCTCGCCGGGACCGCCCTCCTCGGCGTCGGCGCGCTCGCCGCGGCCAACACCGGACTCCGGTACGAGGGCGAGCTGGAGGCCCCGCTCGACGGCGACGACGGCGTCTTCCGCTGGCGCGGGATGGACGTCGCGTTCACGGAGGCGGGCGACCCCGACGACCCGGACCTCGCGCTGCTCCACGGGATCAACGCCGCCGGCTCCTCGGGGGAGTGGCGCGCGGTGTTCGACGACCTGGCCGTCGACTACCACGTGATCGCGCCGGACTTCCCCGGGTACGGTCGCTCCGATCGGCCGCCGCTGCGGTACTCCGCGGCGCTGTACGAGGACTTCGTCCGCGACTTCCTCGCGGAGCTCGACGAGCCGGCCGTCGTCGCCTCGTCGCTGTCGGCCGCGTACGCCGCCGGGGCGGCGACCGGGGACGGGTCGGGGAGCGACGCGGTCGACGTGAGCGGCTTCGTCGGCGTCTGTCCGACGAGCACCGCCGGCCCGAGCCCCCCGAAGTCGTGGCTCCGCGAACTGATCCGGTCGCCGCTGATCGGGGACGCGCTGTTCAACGTGATCGCGTCGAAGCCGTCGATCCGCTACTTCAACGCCGACCACGGTTACGACGACCCGACGAACCCGAGCGAGGAGTGGACCGACTACGAGTGGCGGACGACCCACGTCGAGAACGCTCGGTTCGCGCCGGCCTCCTTCATATCCGGCTACCTCAACAGCGACCTCGACCTGGCGGCCGCGCTCGCCGACCTCGACGTGCCCCCGACGATCGTCTGGGGGCGTGAGGCCGAGGTGAGCCCCCTCTCGGACGGCCGCGACCTGGCCGACGAGGCCGACGCGCGCCTCGTCGTCTTCGACCGCGCGCGGCTGCTCCCGCACGTCGAGCACCCGGAGCGGTTCGTCGAAACGGTGCGAGAGAGCCTCGTCGCCGGCGCGACCGCCTGAGACGGGAGCCGCACCGGAGGCCGGGGACCGCCCCCGCGTCGGGCCGGTCGGAATCCCAGTATCAGACCTGAGCATCGGGAAGCAAGCGGTTTAGGCGATGATCGCCGACGCGGGAGTATGACCGACTCATCCCTTCGAGTGCTCTGCGTCGACGACGAACCGGGGCTCGCCGCGCTCGTCGCCGCGTACCTCGAACGCGACGACGGGATCGACTGCGGGGCCGTCGCCGAGACGGACCCGGACGCGGCGTTGGCGCGCATCGAGCGCGAGGCGTTCGACTGCGTCGTGAGCGACTACGACATGCCCGGTCGGACCGGCGTCGAGCTGCTCTCGGCGGCGCGGGAGACCGAGCCGGACCTCCCGTTCCTCCTCTTTTCGGCGACCGAGCCGGACGCCATCGCGGCCGAGATGGTCCGCGCGGGCGTCAGCGATTACGTCCACAAGCGCGGCGGCGTCGACGGGTACACCGCGCTCTTACGCCGAGTCGGACACGCGGTCGACGGCGAGGGCGGGAGCTTCGAGGCGGGCGCCGAGAGCGTCGGGGACGGCGACGCCGAGGGCGTCGGTCCCGCGACCGAGGTCGCGCTCGACGGGGTCTGCACGGTCGCGCCCGACGGCACCTTCGAGTTCGTCGGCGAGGAGTACGGGCGGCTGTACGGCTACGAGCCGGACGAGCTGGTCGGCGAGCCCTGGCAGCGCCTCCACCCGGACGAGGAGGTCGAACACATCCGGACCCACGTCATCCCGGCGGTGATGGAGGGCGAGCGGTGGACCGGGACGAGCGAGGGGCTCCGCGCCGACGGGACCACCTTCGCGGAGTCGAAGCTGGTGAGCACGGCGAGCGACGACCGGCTCGTCATCTCGGTGTCGCCGTTCGACGAGGTCGCCGGCGGGACGGCCGCGAGCGACTGACGGGCGTGACTCAGGCGTCCCGCCGGACGTACAGCGTCTTCTCGCAGGCGGCGTGGACGGTCCCCGCCTCGTCGACGAGCGAGACGAGGTAGTCGCGGTCGGTCGACTCGCCGGGACCGAGCGCGTCGCGGATCGCGTCGGTCTCGGCGACGGGCAGTTCGAACTCGGCGTACAGCGTGTCGCGGCCCGGCTCGAGGAACTCGAGCGCGGCCGACTTGTCCCAGACGGTGAAGCCGTCGCCGAGGAGCCGCCGGAGCATCGTCATGTACACCGGGTCGATCGCGCCGTAGAGGCTCCCGCCGAAGATGGTCCCGACCGCGTTGCGGGTCCGCCAGTTGAACGGGACGCGGATCCGCACGTAGCGCCAGTCCGCGCCGATACGGTCGACGCGGGCGCCGGTCCCGCGGTAGGCCGGCAGGAGGTTGAAGCCGTGGCGCCACAGCCGGGTCCGGAGACTTTCCGCCGGCGGGTCCTCGCGGAGGGGACGGGGATCGGGGTCGCGGTCGACGCCGGTCGGCGAGTCGGTCACGTCTCGGAGGCGCCGCGCCGGCGACAAACCCGTGTCGGAACCGGCGACAACGCGCCCGGGGTTGTCGATGTCGATATCTGACGCTTATGTAAATGACTGCGGTGGCGCGCACCTGCGAGCGCCTACCGGGCGCGAGCAGCCTGCGCGAGGTCGCCGGCGCTCCGCGCCGGCTGCCAGAGAATCTTCGATTCTCGCTGGAGTCGGTCGCCCGGAGCGACGCGGAGGGCGACCGACGAGGCTGGGGAGGCGTGAGGTGCGGTCGCGGTGCGGGGCGGGACTCGAAGGGGCAGTCGCGAGGGCGAAGCACGGCGAAGCAAGTACCGCAGCGAGAGAGCACCAGCGACCGAGCGAGGAACGCAGCAAGCCGCGCGAGCCGTCGCGACTGGGGCTTCGGAGGCGTTCGCCGTCGATCCGTCATCAATTACTTATAAACGATCGATCAGGGCTTCGGAAGCGCTTCCGTCGGTCTCACTTCCGTCCGATCTCGCTCCCGCTCTCACGTAGGCGGCCCGAAACGGGTATCCGCGCGCGTCGGTAACCCGACACCGATGGAGTGCGACAAGTGCGGGGCCGACGCCGTCCACCACGCCGCCTACTCCGGGGCGCACCTCTGCGGCGAGCACCTCCGCCGGTCGGTCGAGAAGCGCGTGAAACGCCGGGTCCGGGAGGACTCCCTCCTCGATCCGGAGGCGACGCCGGACGACCCCGACCGCTGGGTGATCGGCCTCTCCGGCGGGAAAGACAGCGTCGCGCTGACGCGAATTCTGGACGACGTGTTCGGGAAGGACCCCCGCGTCGAGATGCTCGCGCTGACGATCCACGAGGGGATCGAGGGATACCGCGACGAGAGCCTCGACGCCTGCGTCGAGCTCGCCGAGGAGCTCTCGCTCCGGCACGAAGTCGTCTCCTACGAGGAGGAGTTCGGCGTGCAGATGGACGACGTCGTCGAGAGCGACCCGGAGAACATGGCCGCCTGCGCGTACTGCGGCGTGTTCCGGCGCGACCTCTTGGAGGAGTACGCCGCCGAGTTCGACGCCGACAAGCTGCTCACCGGCCACAACCTCGACGACGAGGCGCAGACGGCGATGATGAACTTCCTCGAGGGCGACGTGCGACAGGTGGCGAAACACTTCGACGCCTCGCTCGGCCCCTTCGACGAGCGCGAGGGCACCGACGACTTCGTCCCGCGTGCCAAACCGCTCCGCGACGTGCCCGAGAAGGAGATCGCGCTCTACTGTCACGTCCGCGACCTCCCGACGCACATGGCCGAGTGCCCCCACTCCTCGGAGGCGTACCGCGGCGAGATCCGGTCGACGATCCACGAGTTAGAGGAGAACCACCCCGGCGCCCGCCACTCGATCATGGCCGGCTACGAGGAGCTCTCCGCGCTCGCCGCCGAGGCGTACCGCGAGGGCGGCGACGCCGCCGACGGCGCCCCCGACCTCGGCGAGTGCGAGCGCTGCGGTTCGAAGACGAGCCGCGACGTCTGCCGGAAGTGCCGCCTGCTCGACTCGATCGAGGCGGCGACCTGACCGCCCCGTCGAACGCGGTCGGCGACCCGAGCGTTCTGTCGGTCAGGCGTCGCCGTCGACCCGCCCGAGCAGGTCGAGCTGGTGGGTGAGGTAGACGAGCTCGGCGGCGTCGACCCGTCGCCGCCGCTCTGAGAGCCACGCGTCGAGGTCGGCGGCCGAGAGCGATCCGTCGCCCCCGACGGCGATCACCTCGCCGACCGCCTGCTCGACGGTGTCGAGGATGTGCCGGACGAAGAACGCCTCGTCGGCCGGATAGCCGGTCTCGCCGTCGGCGGGACGCACGACCCAGTCGGAGCCGGCGACCGCGAGGAGCGTCGAGCCGTCCGCCTCGCGCAGGCGCGAGAGCGCGGCGCCGCCGGCGCGGCTGTCTCCGTCGGGTTTCTCGTCCATGTGCCGGTGGTACAGCCGCTCGATTGCCCGGTCGTCGGGGTGCGCCGGGCGGAAGCGCGTCCCGCCGTCGAAGGTGATCGGGAAGTAGTAGGTCCCGCCGGGGCCGAGCGCGTCGAGCAGGGCGTCGAGCCCGTCGAGGTCGAGGACGTCGAGCAGCGCCATCCCGATCAGGGCGTCCCACTCGCCCGGGCGTTCCCCGGCGTACGCGACCGCGTCGGCGGCGACCGGCTCGACCCGAACCGTACGGGCGTCGGTCTCGACGACGAGCGCGTCGCCGTCGGCGGTCTCGACGGAGACCGGTCCCTCTCGGTCGGTCGCCCACTCCCGGAGGTACGGACCGACGCCGGCGAGCGCCTCCGCGTCGCGGTCGACGGCGACGTACCGCGTCTCGCCCGGCGGGAGCACCTCCCGATCGATCAGGCGGGCGACCATCGTCCCGATGCCGGCCCCGACCTCCAGCACGCGCAGCGGCCCGGCGCTCGCGGCGGCGCGGTCGGCGAGCCGCTCGCGGAGGATCCCGACGAGCCGGCGGTCGAGCGCCCGGTCGTCGACGGTCCGCTTCGCGCGGAGGTAGCGCCGGAAGGCGTCGGTGTCGTCGGCGATGGCGTCGTCGGCGAGAGCGTCGTCGGCGGGGGCCTCTTCGTCGGTCGCCTCGGCGGACTCGTCGCCGCTTCCGGTCACGTCGCGGTCGCCCGTCACGTCGCCACCTCCGTGTCTATCGCGTCGACGCCGTCGCCCGCGTCAGCGACGTCGGCGAGGAGTCGCCGGACTCGACCCGTCGACTCCGTCCAGCCCGGGTGACGCTCGTACCGCCGCCTGGCGGCGCGGCCCATCTCGGCAGTCCGATCGGGGTCGGCCGCGAACTCGTCGAGCGCGCGGGCGACGGCCGCGGGGTCGTCCGGGTCGACGAGGACGCCCGTCTCGCCGTCGGTGACCGTCTCGTTCGCGCCGCCCGCCCGGGAGGCGATCGCCGGCAGACCGAAGCTCATCCCCTCGAGGTAGACGATCCCGAACCCCTCGTACCGGGAGGGGACCGCGAGGACGTGGCTCTCGCGGAGGACGTCGGCCAGCGCGTCGTCCGACAGCCGGCCGGCGAAGCGCACGCGGTCGCCGAGCCCGCGCTCGCCGACCAATCGCCGGACGTCGGCGACGTGGGACTCGTCGACCGGCCGGCCGACGACCGTGAGGTCGACGGCGGCGTCGGCGCGGGACACGCCCTCGACGAGCGTGTCGAGCCCCTTCCGCGGTTCGACGTTCCCGACGAACGCGACTCGGAGGGGCGCGGGAGCGGGGTCGGCGACCGACGCGCCGTCGCCGGCTCCGGATTCCTCGCCGATTTCCCCGAGCGACGCGGCGCGCGCCGCGACCGCGTCGCCGTCGATTGCAGGATCGAACCGGTCGCCCGCGGGCGGGGCGACGACGGTCTCGTCGGGGTCGACGCCGAGGGCGGCGACCGCGTCGCGGGTCGCCCCGCTGTTGCAGACGACGCCGTCGACGGTCGCGAGATACCGGCGCTCGACGGCGCGGTACAGCGGCGAGAGGCGGCGCGGCTCGCTCGCCCGCAGGTGGTGGACGACGCTCACGATCGGGTACGGCAGACCGCGGTTGGCGAGGACCAGAGAGGGGTGCGCGAGCTCGTCTTGCAGCATCACGTCGACGTCGACGCGGAGGCGGTCGCGGAGGGACGGGCTGGCGTTGTCGAGCAGCCCGCGCGGGTACGCTCGCCACGGGAGTTCGACGACCTCGACGGTGTCGCCGGCGGCCCGGAGCCCCTCGACCAGCTTCCGGTCGTAGCGGAACCCTCCGGACCGCTCGTCGAGGCTCCCGTACAGCGTGAGCCCGACCCTCATACCGGGGCGTCGTACGTCGCGGCGGCCGCGTCGTCCTCCCAGACCGTCACGGACAGCTCGGTCACGGTCTCGTCGGTCACCGCGTCGGTCACGCGCTCGAAGATCACCCGGGCAAAGCGCTCGACGCTCGGATTGCGCCCCTCGAACTCGGGGAGGTCGTTGAGCAGCTCGTCGCGGTAGCGGTCGGCGAGGTCGGCGAGCGCCGCGTCGGCGTCGTCGATGTCGACGAGGTAGTCGTACTCGTTCAGCTCCGGCCCGCGGAACGTCAGCTCCACCTCGAAGTGGTGGGAGTGCGGGACGCCCTCGGGTCCGGGGTCGGGGACCGTGAGGTAGTGCTGGGCCACGAAGTCCGTCAGCACCGTCGTCGCGTACATACACCGATCCACGGGCGCGACGCACCTAAATCCGGAGGGCGGGGGAGAGGCGACCGGGACTGCCGCCGGCCGCGTCCCCGCCGTCGGCCCGACGGACGCTCACAGGTAGCCGAGCGCCGCGAGCCGCTCTCGCTCGTCGCTCTCCCCGTGAACGCGGCTCACCGGCAGCGGCTCCGGCGGTTCGAGCGCCGGGTCGAGCGTCCCGCGGTCGACGCCGGTCGTCTCGGCCCACGGCACGGCGAGGAGGGCGGGCACGGGGGTGTTCATCGGGTGGCCGTACAGCCCCCACTCGCCGAAGAGGTTGCCGTGGTCTGCCGTGACCGCGACGCGGCCGTCGACGTTGTCGGCGAGCGTCTCCACCTCGCCGAGCACGTGGCGGAGGTTGGCCTCGTACGCGGCCCAGACGCGCTCGACCGAGACCTCGCCGCGCCGGAGCGACACCCACGGGTTCCCCTCGTTGCTGTGGCTCCCCGTCCGGGCCAGCCCGTCGTCGCCGTCGAGGGGGTCCGGGACGAACGGGTGGTGCGGCTGCATGTAGTGGGCGACGAGTCGGTCGGGGTCGCGCTCCCGGGCGAGCGCGACCGCCCGCTCGGTGACCGCCCGCGCCGGCACGGTGCCGAGGGCGTCGTCCCACGCGTACTTCCACACCTCGTCGAGCGCCGCGAACGCGTCGGCGTCGAGGTAGCGGTCGGTCCACGTGTTGCCCGTCGCCATGACCGTCCGGGCCGTCTCGGGGCGACCGACGAACGTGTTCTCCAACCACTCCGAGGAGGAGCTGCCGACCGACCGGACCGTCTCGACGCGGTCGAGGAAGTCGACGTCGGCCGCGACCGAACGCAGCAGGTCGGCCCGACAGGCGTCGAGGACGACGAGGACGTCCCACTCGCGGTCGAAGGCGTTCGTCCCGTAGTCGAGCCGCCGACCGACCGCCTGCAACCCGCGCAGGTAGGCGGTCCCGAGGCGGCTCATTCCCGGTTCCGTCACGACCGTGAGTTAGCGCGCGGCGACTAAACCGCTCCGGCGGGAGGCATATACGTCTCCCCGCCTCGATACGACCGTGAACTGTCTGTTCGCCGGGGCCGGGTCGATCGCGCCGGAGTACGCCGCCGGCCTGTCGGGGAGTCCGCTGTCGCTCGCCGGCGTCGTCGACCTCGACGGGGATCGCGCCGCCGCCCTCGCCGCGGCCCACGACTGCCCGTCCTTTACCGACCTGGACGCGGCGCTCGCCGCGGTCGACGCGCCGGTAGTGGTGAACCTGACGAGCCACGCCGCCCACGCGCCGGTGACCCGGACCGCGCTCGAAGCCGACCGCCACGTCTACTCGCAGAAGCCGCTCGCGCTCGACGCCGACGAGGCGCGGGCGCTGGTGGCGCTCGCCCGCGACCGCGGCCTCGCGCTGGGCTGTGCACCCGGCACGCCGCGAGCGCCCTCGCAGCGCCGCGCGGGGCGCCTCCTCGCCGACGGCCGGCTCGGCCCGGTGGGGCTCGGATACGCTCACGCCCACGTCGGCCGCGTGACCGACTGGCACGACCGCCCCGACTCCTTCCTCGATATCGGGCCGCTGTACGACGGGGCCGTGTACCCGCTCGCGCTGCTGGTGTCGTGGTTCGGCCCGGTCGAGCGCGTCCGCGTCGCCGACGCGCTCGACGTGTGGCCCGAGCGCGAGGAGCGCCGGCCCTCGACGCCGAGCCACGTCGAGGCGACGCTGGCGTTCGCGGCGGGGCCGACCGTCAGGCTGACCGCCAGCTTCTACGCCCCCCACCGGAGCCGGGAGTTCTACGGGCTGGAGCTCCACGGCGACGACGGCTCGCTGTACCTGACGGGGACCGGCGCGATGGACGACGACCGCGACGCCGTCCGGTTCGGTCGCGTCGGGCGGGAGTACGTGAGCGCGCCGCCGACGTCTCCGGCGAAGCCCTACGAGTACGTCGACGCCGTCGAGCGCCTCGCCGCGA
>NZ_NHPF01000034.1:0-6617 GCF_002252925.1 Halorubrum sp. Ea8 | reverse complement strand
AGATGTGTATAAGAGACACCCCTCGCGTGACCCGTCGCCCTCGCGTGACCCGCCGCTCTCGCGTGAGCCGTTGCCGTCGACCCCGCCCGGGCCGCGCCGCCGGAGGACGCGATCGACGATGTCGCCGCTGGAGAGCAGTTCGTCCTCGTGTCGGGGCTCCCGGCCGGACGCCCGTTCGACCCGACAGTCGATGTCGCGGGCCGCGAGCGCCTCGGCGATACCCGCCTCGTCGTGGTGCTGGTCGTATCCCAGCACGATAACGTCCGGGTCGAGGCGCTCGATGGGGACGAACACGTCCTCCGGATCGCCGAGATGGGCCTCGTCGACCGCGTCGAGGGCGGCGACCATGTCGCGCCGCTGGCGGGCGCAGAGGATCGGCTCGGGCTTGTGGGTGACGTTGGCGCGGCGGGCGACGATGGCGTGGAGCTCGTCGCCGTACGTCGCCGCGTCCTCGAGGTAGTGGACGTGGCCCGGGTGAAGCAGGTCGAAGGTCCCCTGCGCGACGACCCGCGTCATCTGAACCACGAGAGGAAGCCGCCGTCGTCGCGGCGCTCCTCGACGAGCTCGCTGTCGATGTCCTCCTGCGTGAAGTCGAAGAAGTGTTCGTCGGGCACCTCGACGTCGAGCACGTCCAGCGTCGTCTGATTCCCCTCGTTGTCGAACGCCTTCCAGTCGCCCCACCCGTATGGGGCGCCGACGATGATGTGGACCTGCCCCTGTCCGAACGTCGCGAGGTCGGCCGCGCTCGGCCGGAGGGCCCCGTTCGGGTGCGAGTGGACCGACCCGACGGCGCGCATGTCGTTCGGCTTCATGTGCGTTCGCACGCTGGCGCTCGTCGGGTTCGACTCCGTGCCCGGGATGACGAGCACGTCGGTGATCACCTGCCCGTCTCGGTCGACGTCGAGCTTTCGGGCGTCGTCCGCGCGGAGGAACCCCATGTACTCGTTGGGGTGCGTCTCCTCGCTCGCCTCGAGGACGAACTCCATCGTCTCTCGGGCGATCCCGAGGAGCTCGTCCGAGCGGAACAGTCGCATACGCGAGCGAAGGCGCCGTCGCCCCATAGGGGTTCCGGACCGGACGACGACGGGTCCGCGCGCCGAGCGCGTCGAGACGGGCGGAGACGCGAGAGAACAGGCTTAACACCGCCCGTTCCCGAATGGATTCCATGAGCGAGAACACCGCCGGGGATTCCGGCACGCGGGGCGATTCGAGCCCCGAACCCGACGCCGCCGCGGCGAAGGGGACGGCCGACGGCCGGCCGACCGTCTACGACTTAGCACCCAACTGCACCCTCGCGGACGCCGAGGTCGACGCACTGTACCACGCCGAAGTCAACGGCGTCGTCGACTACGGCGTCTTCGTCGACGTCTCGGACGCCCTCTCCGGGCTCGTCCACGAGTCGAACATCGACGGCGACTACGCCGTCGGCGACCGACTGATCGTCCGGCTCACCGAGGTGAAGGAGAACGGCGACGTCGCGTTCGACGACGAGGACTTCGACGACTACCGCACCGAGACCGTCGCTCACGAGCCGACGATCTCGCGCGTCCGCGGGCTCTCCCCGGGCGACGAGGTCACCGTCGAGGGCGAGGTCGTTCAGGCGAAACAGACCGGCGGCCCGACGATCTTCGCCGTCGCCGACGCCTCCGGCGTCGTCTCCTGCGCCGCCTTCGAAGAGGCGGGCGTCCGCGCGTACCCCGAGGTCGCGGTCGGCGACATGGTCCACGTCGGCGGGACGGTCGAGACCCGTGAGAACGCCCTCCAGCTGGAGGTCGACTCGCTGCGACAGCTCCCCGACGAGCGCGCCGCGGAGGCCCGCGAGCGGTTCGAGGACGCGCTCGACGAGCGCGCCGCGCCCGCCGACGTCGACCCCCTCGTCGAGTGGGAGGCGTTCGAGCCCATCCACGAGGAGCTCCGCGAACTGGCCCGGCTCCTCCGCCGGACCGCTCTCGCCGGGCGCCCGATCCGCGTTCGCCACCACGCCGACGGCGACGGGATGTGCGCGGCGATCCCGGTCCAGCTCGCCTTGGAGAACTTCGTCTGCGACGTGCACGAGGACCCCGACGCGGCCCGTCACCTGTTCAAGCGGCTCCCGAGCAAGGCGCCGTACTACGAGATGGAGGACGTCACCCGCGACCTGAACTTCGCGCTGGAGGGGCGCGCCCGCCACGGCCAGAAGCTCCCCTTCCTGCTGATGCTCGACAACGGGTCGACCGAGGAGGACGTCCCCGCCTACGAGAACCTCGCGCACTACGACATCCCCATCGCGGTCGTCGACCACCACCACCCCGACCCCGAGGCGGTCGAGCCGCTGCTCGACGCCCACGTCAACCCGTACCTCCACGGCGAGGACTACCGGGTCACCACGGGGATGATGTGCGTCGAGCTCGCGCGGCTGATCGACCCGTCGATCTCCGAGGAGCTCGAACACGTCCCCGCCGTCGCCGGGCTCTCAGACCGCTCGAAGGCGGAGGCGATGGACGACTACGTCGCGCTCGCCGAAGCGGCCGGCTACGACGAGTCCGACCTGCTCGACATCGGCGAGGCGCTCGACTACGCCGCCCACTGGCTGCGCTACTCCGAGGGGAAGACCCTCGTCAACGACGCGCTGAACGTCGGCTGCGAGGACGAACAGCGCCACGAAGAGCTGGTCGACTTCCTCTCCGAGCGCGCCGAGCGCGACGTCGCCCGGCAGCTCGACGCCCTCGACGACCACGTCAACCACGAGCGGCTCGCCTCCGGCGCGCACCTCTATCGGACCGACCTCGACGAGTACGCTCACCGGTTCACCTACCCGGCGCCCGGGAAGACGACCGGCGAGCTCCACGACACCCGCGTGCGGGAGACGGGCGACCCGGTCATCACGATCGGCTACGGCCCGGACTTCTGCGTGCTCCGGTCCGACGGGGTCCGTCTGGACATCCCGAACATGGTGACCGAGCTGAACGACGAGCTCCCGGAGGCGGGCGTCTCCGGCGGCGGTCACCTCGTCGTCGGCTCGATCAAGTTCGTGAAGGGCCGCCGGAGCGCCGTCATCGACACGCTCGTCGAGAAGATGGCCGAGGCCGAGATCGACGAGGCGCTCTCGTCGACGGCCGCGCTCGACGACTGACCGCAACGGTAACCCGATTTTCGCGCCCCGTTCCACGCGCGCTCGTCACGCGAACGTCACCTCCCGACGAGCGGCGACGCCGGCACCCGCGAGCGCGGCGCCGAGCCCGCCGAGGATCCCGAGCGGCAAGTGAATCCCGCCGCCGCGCCAGTCGGCCGCGTACGCCCGGGCGTAGAAGTCGGCGACCCCCTCGTCCTCGACCGCGAGCAGCGCCTCCCGGTTCTCCGTCGCCGCGCCGGCGTTCCAGTTGAGGCTCCCGACGATCGCCGTGTCGTCGACCACGATGCCCTTCGCGTGGACCTTCCCGTATCGGCCGCGCGGCTCCGCGACGGCGACCTCGATCGGTTCGCCCGCGAGCGCCTCGACGAGCGCGCGGTTCGCCTCCCGGTCGTACCACGCGTTCGACAGCAGCAGGTGGACGTCGACGCCGCGCTCGGCGGCCCGCCGGAGCGCCCGGACGAGGCGGTTCTCCGGGCCCCCCGTCCGCGGGACGAGCGCCAGCACGCGGTCGTCCGCGGCGTCGATCCGCTCGACCAAGCGGTCGGCGCCGTTACCGGGGGCGGTCAGGAGCTCGACGTCCGCCGCCGTCGACGCGGGCGCCTCGAAGCGGGTCGGGTAGCCGCCGGTCGCCGCGTCACCCTCGCTGAACTCGGTCCCCGCGCGGAACGCCTCCCACGACCGGGCGTCGGACGCCGCGGCGTCGGCCCGGAACAGGGCGGCGAGGTCGTCCGCGGCCGTCGCGCCGGCGGTCGCGGACCGGGGCGTCCCGGTGACGACCCCCCACCCTCTGTTGGTCCGACCGCCGGTGCCGGACGGCTTCCAGTTCTCCGTGAGGACGACCGCGCGGTCGTCGGCGACGGCGTACTTCGCGTGGTGGAAGCGGAACCGCTCCGGGTCGCCGTCGAGGACGCGCACCTCGACGCCGGCGGCGGCGACGCGGTCGAGGAGCCGGGCGCTCCGCGCGGAGAACCCGCCGACCGGCGACCCCTCGACGAGGACGCGCACCTCGACCCCGCGATCGGCGGCCGCGACGAGCAGGTCGGCGACGCGCTCGGACCCCAGCGTGTAGCCGGCGAGCAGCAGTCGGCGCTCCGCTCCCCGTAGCGGCTCGACCGGCATGCCCGGGCTGTCCGGCAACACGAACGGCCGCACGGTCGCGTTCGCCCTTTCGGTCGCGGACCGGCGCTCGTACCCCCGCGGCCGCCACTCGCCCCAGTCCGCGCGCCAGCGGTGTCCCTCGGGCGCGCGGTCGTAGTCGACGACGGCGACCGTCGTCCCGTTCCGGCGGAGCTCGATCCGGTCGCCGGACGCGGCGAGCGGGAAGTGGTCGTCGAGCGCGCGGAGTTCGGGGGTGCCGGCGCCGCCGTCGTGGGCGCCGTGGACGCCGACCGCGGTGTCGTCGTCGAGGAGGGTCGTCGCGTTCGCGGGGTCCATCGAGAGCGCGACGACGCCGCTCGCGTTCGCCGGAACGTCCGCCTCGTGGTAGCCGTCGGAGAGCGACCAGTTCCCGCGCTCGGGGAGCCGGACGACGAGGTACTCGCCGCGGTTCTCCGCCGCCGTCGGATTCGGGAACAATTCGAGTATCCGGGGCTGCTCGGCCACGAGCGTCCGGTTCTTCGACTCGTGGGTTGGCTGCGCGACGGCGGGTCCAGAGCCGGACTCGGCGCCCGTCGAGCCGGCGCCGCCCGCCGCCGCGACCGGCGCGGCGGCCGTCAGGAGGAGCAGTCCGAGGGCGACGGCGACCGCGCTCGCGGTCGAGACCCTCGCGACGGCGGCGTTATCGAGACGAGTCGATCCGGGCGACACGGGGGGTCTCCCCGCGGCATCGGACAAGAAGGGTCGGTCGTTCAGCCCGACGGTCAGGCCGGCGAGTCAGGCGGTCGCCGACGCCGCGTCGAGCGAGCGCTGCGCTTTCTCGCCCTCGGTCGAGACGAGGAACGAGCGCTCGTCGGCGTACTCGGCGACGGTTTCGAGGGCCTCGCGGGTGCCGATCTGTCGGAGGGCCCAGGCGGCCGCGGCGCGGTCGTCGTCGGAGCCGTCGCCGGCGAGCACGTCGGCGAGCGGGTCGACCGCGCGGGCGTCGCCGATGAGCCCGAGCGCGCGAGCCGCGTGCGGACGGACGAGCTCCTCGGTGCCGTCGTCGACGAGCGCGTCCGCGAGCGGCTGGACCGCCTCGCTCGCGCCGATCTCGCCGAGCGCTTTGAACGTCGCCTTCTGGAGCTGCGGGTTCGAGTTCTCCGGAACGTACTCGACGAGCGTCTCGGTCGCCTCGCCGGCGGCCATCTTCCCGAGGATGCGGATCGCGAACTGGTCGCGCTTCTCCGCGCGCCCGAGCAGCTCCTCGAGGGAGGCCTCGGTCTTCCCGCGCTTCCCCATGCGCTCGAACGCCTCGAGGCAGTGCCGCTCCATGAAGTCGGAGGTGAGCGAGTGGAGCGCGAGCAGGATCATGTCGACGTTGCCGCGCGCCTCGTGTTCCTTCAGCGCGGCCCACTCCACCGGGAAGTCCTTGTAGTGGCCGAGCACGTCGTAGTACCCCTCGGCGCGGAGCTGCTCGTGCGTCTCGAGGTCGTCCCACTCCTCGGCGTCGTCGAGCCCGGACTCGAGCGCGTCGGTCGCCTCGATGAGGGCGGCGATCGTCGCCGCGTCGTCGTCGGGGTCGAGGTCGGCGTCCGCGACGCCCGCCGCGACCGCGTCGAGCGCCGAGACGAGGGCGTCGATGCGGTCGTCCTCGTCGGTCCCGCTCCCGTCACTCTCCGCGTCACTCTCCGCGTCGGCGGGCGCGTCGTCTGCGGCGTCCGGGTCCGTCTCGATAGCGTCCGCGTCGACCTCGTCGTCGACGGCGTCCGCGGCCGCCTCCACGAAGGCCGTCACCGCGTCGGCGGCGTCGTCGCGGCCGTCGGCGGTCCACTCGGTCTCCTCGAGCGTCGCCGCGGCGCTCTCGATGGCGTCGACGACGTCCTCGGCGTAGGGGCCGCGCGCCTCCTCGACGCCCTCGCGGAGCTCCGCGACCCGGTCCTCGAGGTCGCCGCGCGGGTCGTCCGCGTCCTCGTCGTCCTCGTCCGGCTCGGGGAGGTCGGCCTCCTCGATCCCCGCCTCGGCGTCGTCGAGGAGGGCGTCGACGTCGTCGAGGTCCGCCTCCGTCTCGGCGTCGTCGAGGAGCGCCGCGATCTCGTCGAGGTACTCGTTCAGCGAGTCCTCGGTCGCTTCGTCCGGAAGCGTCGGCGCGGCGGCCGCGTCCGTCGACTCGCCGGCGCCCCCCGCCTCCTCCGCGTCGTCCGCGGCGTCGGCCTCCTCGGAGGCGTCGGCCGGGTCGTCGTCGCCGTTGCTCATACACCACGAACTGCGCGCGTAGTCCATTAAGACGTTTCCCTTCGCGGGCGCCCCCGTTCGTTTATTCCGCCGTCCGTCCAATCGGTCCCCGTGATCGATCCCGACGCTCCCGACGATCCCGACGACGGGCCGATCGTCGCCGTGCCGCAGATCGCCGTCGACGACCTCGCGGTCG
>NZ_NHPF01000070.1:0-30519 GCF_002252925.1 Halorubrum sp. Ea8 | reverse complement strand
TCTGCGGATTCAACAGAGCATCGCGGACTCAAAGCGGAACATTGAATTAATCGAAGAATCTTTGAGTGCGATTGAGCCACCGACAAACTAGCCGATAAACTTTTAAATTGTTATACAACTCATAAAATAAATAATTGGAATATTTGTATTTTCTCGATATCTTATGACAAGTACTACATCCCGATATAAGACATCAAAAACAGGTTTGAGTTATGACTATTAGTTGAGATATCAAAGATTTTATCAAGTGAGCATCATCTACCGTGAAACCTTTGACGACCGGTGACTCATGAAATAAACAATGAATCGACACGCCGGTTCTATTTCGAATATCGCGGTCGCGCACTGGGGTGAACACGTCAACGGTGGCGGTGACCGTGTCGCCTGGGAGCTGTCGCGTGTGTTTGAGGACGCACCGCTGTACGTCGGTTGGCAGGACGAGGATATCGAGCCGTCCGATATCAAAACTCGTCAACTCATCAACGGTCGTTTAAATAAGTGGGCGTTAGAGCGCGGCGGCATAGCGCGGATGGTCGCACATATGCACGGGTGGCAGATCGCTGAACCGCTCCGAAATCACGATGTAATCGTGACGAGTGGTAACGAGCCGTTGTTCTACGTCCCGCCGACCGAACAAGTCTGGATAGCGTACATTCACCACACGAACCGCCGGCAGTCCGACCAGATCCATGAGGTTGGCACCGACAAATTTGCGTCTCTAAAGCTACTGTTCTACTACGCGATTCGTGTCGCATTCGATCATAACACGCACAAACCTGATCTCTTTCTTGCCAACTCTGAGCAGGTGAAACGGCGGATGGTCCGATACTGGGGTATCCCTGGTGAAAAGATAGATGTTGTCTACCCACCGGTGGACACGAATACCTATTCACCCAGCGACGCGGAGACTGGAGATTACTACCTCACGCTCTCTCGACTCGACTGGCACAAGAGCGTCGACGATATCGTGCGCGCCTTCGACGGCCTTGACGCGAGACTCGTCGTCGCTGGTGACGGTCCTGAGCGTGACAACCTCGAACGAATTGCGGGTGAAAATGTCGAATTTGCTGGCTACATCAGTGAGGAAAAAAAGAAGAAGCTGCTCGCCGGCGCAAAAGCGTTCATTTTCAACGGTCAAGACGAAGATTTTGGTATCTCTCCTGTGGAGGCACTGGCCGCTGGAACACCATTGCTGGGTGTGAAGGAAGGGATGACACAGTACCAAGTCGTCGAAGAGAAAACAGGACACACATTCGAACGAGAAGAGTCGGGACACACGATTCGGACAGTGGTTCAACGGTTCGAGGAGGAAGGCGTTGACTGGGATAGTTCGGAGATCGCGTCTTTTGCAGACAGGTTCTCTGTCCAAGCATTTCACCACCGCATGCATGAGGCAGTCGATCGCGCAGTCAAGAACGCAGATGTGACTCCAGACTGGTATTCAGAGTTCGAAGATACGTCATCTAATCCGGAGCAAGGCTTCATAGAGAAATAAGTGCACCTTGTGTGCTCACCGAATGAACTGCTTGAGGAACGTCAGCAGCGGGCCATTTCTGTCGATACCGAACAGCGCGATGATGAACATCGCGTATGAGATCGGTCGGAACGGATATCGAACAATAGCGAGTCCAAGGTGATTCAGCGCCTTCCAGCGGTTCCCGTTGGATTCGTAGTCTCGACCGATGACGTGGTGGTGATACGAATATATGCGACTTCGAGTACCGAAATCAAGATCGGCTGCGCGTTCTTTGACCTTCTCGAAGACCGCGAGGTCGCCCTCAATTCGACTCTCGAAGTCCTTCGAGATGCTGTCCGGCTGTTCGCGCTTGTCGACGAGAATCTCGTCGACGTAATCGACCTCGTAGTGTTCCGTGATGCGGATCCAGAGATCGTAGTCCTGACGGCTCGGTAGATTGGTGTCAAATCCACCGACTTCATCAAATACATCCCGTCGAACCATTACGGTGGATGTCGGATGGACGCGATCGTGTTCCAGTTCGTCGATGTAGATATTGCCCTTCGCTTCAGGATGTCGTTCCCACTCGGTACCGTCAATTTCGTACTGTACGAATCCCGTATATACGAGGCCTACATTATCGTCTGCATTTTCAAAAACATTCAGTTGTTTCTCTAGTTTTGTAGGTTCCCAGACGTCATCTGCGTCGAGAAATGCGATAAATTCACCATTTGCATGTTCGATACCGGTGTTGCGAGCGGCAGCAGCACCTTTGTTTGTCTCATGGCGGATGTGGCGAGCCCACTTGCCAAATCCATCAATTATATGACTGATTTCAGCTTCAGACCCGTCATCGACAACTACTACTTCAATATCTTCCAGCGACTGCTTCTGTACGCTCATTAGTGCTTCTCGAAGTAATGATGGCTGATTGTAGACTGGTAGCACGATGCTTATCATTATTTCGAGACGCAGTAACGGTGGATACTCTCTTCCCGATAATCTGATAACTGAACAGATAGAGTCAGAGTCATCATGATACTACTATCCTCCAACACTGGCAAAATACTGTCGTTGCGTTGGTTTAGATAGTATTTTTTATTAGTAGAAGCCTTCCTTCTGACAATGGACGATCACCCTGATATTCTGTGGCTGAGCTTAGAGAGTGTGCGGGCCGACCACACTCCGATGTATGGATATAAGCGTGATACAACCCCCAACATCCGCGCGATCGCCGAAGAACCGAATTCGGTCGTTCTCGATAACGGTATTGCGCAATCCCTGTGGACGCCTGCGTCGTCCGCATCAATGTTGACCGGAACATACCTTTCAACCCATCAAGTTGGCCAAGATGGGAAAGCGAATATACGACTACCCTCTTCCATTGAGACACTACCAGAACTACTTCAGAATATCGGCTATGAAACTGCACTCTTCACTCCAAACCCCTACATCAGTGGGGCAACAGGGCTTGACAGAGGATTTGGCTATACAAAGGCTGTAAAGGCGGTCCCAAAGAGTTACTCTCCGCGCCACAAAGATGCGCTTGATTACTGGAGAGAGGGATTACGGCGTATCTTCCGGTCACGTACCATAGACTTCAATCGGATCAAACATGACCTGAAGACTACCGAAAACGAGGTGCTGCACCGGCACGCAGAGCGGTGGCTCAAGTCAACCAGATCTGAAGATAATCCATTCTTCGCATATGCACATATTCCGAGTCCACACCACCCCTACCTCCCGAACGCCGACTACGTAGATTGTTTCACTGACGATATCGCGTTCTCCACAGAGGAAGCGTACTCACTGGTAAAAGACATCTACTACGGCGGTTCAGATGAAATCAAGCGGGAGATTGCCACAGGACTTGATTTATCAGATGACGAGTGGGAAGCCATAGAAGCCATGTACGACGCGACGTTAGCCTACATGGACCACACCGTTAGTGAGATCGTGTCCACAGCCCGAAACGAATCAGACAGCCTGATATTAGTTGTCGTTGGCGATCACGGTGAATTATTCGGCGAACATGGCGTAATCGGCCACAATCTCGTTCTCCACGAGAATCTTATCCGAGTACCAATGGTGATATCAGGTATTTCGGACATAGAGACCGACGCCGACACGATGACCCAACAGATCGACCTCACTCGTACTCTAGCGGAGATTTGTGATGTTGTCACCGAACAATTTGAAGGGCTTGACATCCGTGAGTCGGAAAGAGAGTATGGGATAAGCCAGTATGGGCACATTGATATGGATGCCTATCTGAAACACAACAAGGAATTCCAGACGAATCGATTTTTCAAGAATCCTTATACCGTGGTCACCGACGGTGATTTTAAACTCGCGATAAACCAGGAACGAGCCGAATTGTATCGACTCCCAGACGAGACAACTGATATTTCCGAATCTGAAGAACAACATCGAAAGCGACTGAATACCGTGCTTGAAGAGCTTGGAATTAATTGGTCGCAGGATAACAAATCTGAGGGGTCGCATTTTGACGAGTCTCAAATAGAACAACTCAAACAGCTCGGATACCTCTGATAAGAGGTTCAATTGGGCCAAAAAGCTATCTAAAAAAGCATTCCTGCTTTTGTATCAAAAATAAAGTAACAATACTGAATTCTATGATATTTCACTCAAATTGGCAATTTAATTATTTATTTTATGGGTGTATTTCAGAATATTCGAGTATTCTTTGCTTATCTGAAAATCATTTCGTTCAAGAATTTTTGTGACGGCAGAGCGATTGTTGCCGTGGATCTCCACGTAACAAACTCGTGATGAGTCAATCAATGTTTCCAGTCCATGAAGGACGTCTACTTCTGCCCCCTCAACATCAATTTTCAGTATATCGGGGTCTGGTATGGATATGTCCTCTCCGCGCTTGATTTCGATCGATTCTCCGTCTCCATAGTCCACAACCTGTCGGACACCGGATCGGTGTGCTTGTTTTAGAATTCCAGACTTGTTCTCCGCTCCCAGCGCGAATGGATGAATCGTTATAGATCTTATGTTATTTAATTCAATATTTTGCTTAAGAATCTTTCTAGCTGACGACCCCGGTTCGAAGGCATGGACATCGACATTTAATTTCCCAAGAAAAAGCGAGTACGTCCCTTGGTTTGCACCGATATCCCAGACAGTATCTTCACTGGAGACTTCTCTAAGAATGTCTGCGATGACGTCAATTTCACCATGTCCGAGCCCTCGTCTGAGTGATTCTGTATTTGATATCGAAAATAAAATTTTGATATCGTTGACGACCAGTTCACGACTTCCATACATCCTAGCGAATATCGGTGCGACCGGTGAGTAGTAAGTATAGTCTCGAATACCTCTAAACAGTTCCATAATTCCTCCTTCAGATAGCAACTGTTGTATTTGACGAATCATTTTTGTATATTATATGGGACTAATATAAAAAATTTGGATTTGGTATTAAACAATGAAATGCAATAGGACGTATACAATACTATTTCGAATCAATTGTCGTTTATTGCATGATATGTGGGAGATTTCTCTGAACAGTCTTACGGAATTCCCGCGAAATAGCTAACAATAAAATAAAGTAGATTCCAGCACCACCGCTGACAAGAACGAAAATGACAGGTAGTGAGTCGCCAACCAACAGCCGGCCTCCGTACACAACCAGTGCCATAACGCCTGCTGCAGAAAGTTGTTTTCCGATCACATCAATCGGCACAACAACATCGATAATCCGGCTCGTGTAATAGTAGCCGAACACGAGTCCGAGGGCAGCAGATGCTGTCGTTGCGGCAGCTGCCCCGTACCAACCGTATTGCCAAGTCAATAGAATATTTAAAACGAGATTCACAGCGACAAAGACGCCGTTGATACGGAATGTCAGATCCGGACGATTGACCCCGTCAAGCACGGTCAGGAACTGTCCTTGGTATCCGTACAGAAGTCGAGCGAATGTCAAGATAAGTAGAATGTAGTATCCGGTCTGGAACCCCGATCCGTAGATCGTCAGAACGACATCACCCACGATCACCGCACCAATTAATCCTGGAATGATGAATAGTCCGGAGTACGCGAGGCTGATTCGAAACAACTCCGCAATTTCGTCGCTTGCTCCCTCCGCGGAGGATATTCTACTCATCTCAGGAAACAGCGTGCGACTGACCGATGATCCGAAGATGGCGAATAGTGATGCGAGGTTCCACGCGATCTCGTAAACTGCGATGACGCTGTTTGAGACGAAGACGGCGAGTACGAGCGTGTCCATTGAGAGGAACGTTCGACCTTTCACCGATGCAAGCCACGAGAACTGCGCATACGAGCGCAGCCGATCGAAGTCCCGACGAGAAGGAAGCGACGGATCGAACGATGCGAAGTACATACCGATAACTACTGCAACGAGAGCACCAACGACGTATCCCGCAAACGCTCCGACCACTCCCAGTCCTGATAACACGAGCGCGATCTGAACGACACTCCGACTAGTCCACTCGATCGGTGAGAGCAAACTCGAGATGTGGACCAAATGTTGGCCGTCAAGAACAGATTGGATAAAATCGGTTGCGAGTTTGACTGCCAGCAGCAAAATAAGAATCGCAGTCGCATCAATCTCCATGTAAGCGTTCAAATACGGGCGAGCGATCCAGAGACAGGCGGCGACGATTGCATACAAAATCAGTTGTACGATGACGCCGGAAATGATGTAGTTGCCGTCATCAGCTTCGCTCACACGCTTCTTGATGGCCGGCGACAGTCCCAGATTCCCCGCGATTGCAACCCACGCCAACACCGAGAGGACGACGACGTATGCTCCGTATCGCTCTTGTCCGAGCGTTCGAGTGAGGACGATAGTCGCGACGAACCCCGAGAACGACATGACGATCTTCGACAAGAAGTCGATCATCGAGGTTCGGCCGTATTTCATGTAGGGATCAGGGGGGATTCGTCAGTTGCTCGTTTTCGACTGACCACGTATCAATACCGCGCTTTCGCAATAACGGAATACAGTCTGTATCCAGGCTCGGAGTTGCATCACTCAATGCCCGGATCGGTAACAAAGTATTTGCAACCCCACCAACACCACCTACCCATGCAAGCAGTCGTACTCGCCGCGGGCAAAGGAACACGTCTCCGACCGCTCACAGACGACAAACCGAAGGTCCTCGTCGAGGTCAATGGCACGCCCCTCATCGAGGACGTCTTCGACAATCTGATCGACTCTGGCGCCACCGAACTCATCGTCGTCGTCGGCTACAAAGCCGAACAGATCATCGACCGCTACGGCGATGAGTATCGCGACGTGCCGATCACCTACACCCACCAGCGCGAACAGCTCGGCTTAGCCCACGCCATCCTCCAGGCGGAACCGCACGTTGACGCCGACTTCATGCTAATGCTCGGCGACAATGTCTTCCGCGGTAATCTCGGCGACGTGGCCAGCCGCCAGCAGGAGGAGCGCGCCGATGCCGCCTTCCTCGTCGAAGAGGTTCCGTACGAGGAGGCGAGCCGGTACGGTGTGCTTGACACGAACGAGTACGGGGAGATCACCGAAGTCGTCGAGAAGCCGGACGACCCGCCGAGCAACCTCGTGATGACCGGCTTCTACACGTTCACGCCCGCCATCTTCCACGCCTGCCATCTGGTCCAGCCGTCCGACCGCGGCGAGTACGAACTCCCCGACGCGATCGACCTTCTCATCCAGTCGGGGCGGACGATCGATGCAATCAAACTGGACGGGTGGCGCATCGACGTCGGCTACCCCGAGGACCGCGACCGCGCCGAAGAGCGCCTAAACGAGTTGGCCGGTGACGAAGAGCCAGCGGATGAGGAGGAAGCGGACGAGGCAGTCGTCGACAGCTGAACGAACGCTCTTCGCGCACTGCGGACCGATGGAACGGTCCGCTTACTCCCACTGGTCCACGGTCGACGCTGCCTCAACGTAAGCGCGGACGTACTCGTGACAGGGATCTGGCGGCGACCGGAACACCCGAAACTCGTCGTGTTGGTCATCCGGAGTGAGCTCTCCGCTAACCACGTCGACCACGTACCCGTTTGCGAGGTACTGCTTCGAATCGACGCCGGGGACGTCTGCGGTGTCGTAGCGGTGTTCGAACGCGCCGAGCGATTCGACGATCTCGACCTCGAGGCCGAGCTCCTCGCTGGCCACCCGGTGGACTGCCTCGCGGCGTGACTCCCCCTTCAGCACGCGTCCGCCCGGCACGAACCAGTACCCCTTCGCGGGGTCGTTCGTTCGCCGGCCGAGCAACACGCCGCCGTCGCGTCTGATCACCAAGTCGACGGAGACGATCGGAACGTTGGCCACGATCGTCGCCCACTCGTCGTCCGGGATCCAGTTGCCGTCCATATGCGCTCGACGAACCCCGAGCAAATAACGTTGAACTGAACGGTCCTGTCAACTGCAATGTGCGCTGAAACCGAAGCCATAATCCCCTCGCCCTAACCACATACCCGTATGCAAAACAAGCGCGTCCTCGTCACGGGCGGCGCGGGCTTCATCGGTTCGACCCTCGCGAACCGCCTCGCCGCCGACAACGACGTGATCGCGGTCGACGACACCTACCTCGGCACGCCCGAGAACCTCGACGACGACGTCGAGTTCGTCGAGGCCTCCGTCCTCAACGACGACTACCCCGCCGACGTCGACGTCCTCTTCCACCTCGCCGCGCTCTCCTCGCGGAACATGCACGAGTCCGACCCCCAGCGCGGCTGTCGCGTCAACGTCGAGGGGTTCGTCAACACGGTCGAGCGCGCCCGCCGCGAAGGGTGTGACACCGTCGTCTACGCCTCCACCTCCTCCATCTACGGCAGCCGCACCGAACCCTCACCGGTCGACATGGAGGTGGAGGCGCGCACCGCCTACGAGGCCTCGAAGCTCGCCCGCGAGCGCTACGCCGAGTACTACGCCAACCACCACGACATGAACGTGGCGGGCCTCCGCTTCTTCTCCGTCTACCAGGGCTTCGCCGGCAACGAGGAACACAAGGGCGAGTACGCGAACACGGTCGCGCAGTTCGCCGACGCCATCGCGAACGGCGAGGCGCCCGAGCTGTTCGGCGACGGCAGCCAGACCCGCGACTTCACGCACGTCTCGGACGTCGCCCGCGCCTGCGAGCTCGCCGCCGACCACGAGATCACCGGCGTCTACAACGTCGGCACCCAGGAGGCGTACTCGTTCAACGAGATGGTCGCGATGATCAACGACGCGCTCGGCACGGACATCGACCCCGAGTACATCGAGTGCCCCTTCGACGGCTACGTCCACGACACGATGGCCGACTACTCGCAGTTCCACGAGGCCACCGGCTGGGAACCCGAGATCGGCTTCGAGGAAGGCGTCGAGCTGGTGTGTGAGCCGTACCTGAACGACGCGGAGCGCTGAGCCGTCCCTCGGTCGACGACGCCCGACCGAGACGAGGCGGCAACGATCGCTCGGACTGACAGTCACCGAACCGACACAGTAGCCCTAACTCTGACTTAATTCAAATTCGACGTTTATTACAATCACTCTCGGTCGGGTTGAGCGCGTATGTTCGGCCGCGAGGTCGCCGTCGGTGGTGTCTGCCTCCTGGTGGTCTTCGCCGTGGTCTCATTCTCCGGAGGCGTCGGCGTCTCGGCCGCCGATGTCGACGCCGAACTCCGAGTCGTCGACGCCGATCCGGCGGCTGACACGACCGGTGGAGCCGACCGCGCGACAGTCATCGCGACCAGCGAAATCGATGGGCCCGTAGGGTCGAACGCGTCGGACGGTCCAAGTGGCCCAGAGGAGACGGACGACACGGGCGAATCCGAGGAGTCAGAAGGCCACGAAGGACCGGGCGAGCCTGCGGGACCTGACGATTCGAACGAGCCTGCGGAGCCGAACGAGCCAAGCGACCCTGATGGGGCTGAGGAGTCGAACGCGTCGAACGAGCCCGGTGAACCGGGAGGCCCAGACGAGAGCGACGATTCGGACGACCCTAGCGAGTCGGGCGCGCCCGAAGATTCGAACGAGCCAGAGGACTCTGAGGAGGCAGACGAGACCGAGGAGGCGGACGAATCCGGCGACGCCGACGAGCCAGACGACTCCGAGGAACCGGACGATTCGGACGACACCGACGAGGAGCAGACCGATCCGGAGGATACTGAGGAGTCTGACGATTCAGACGATCCGGACGCCCCCGGGGAGCCGGAGGAGTCGAACGCGTCTGACGAACCCGACGAACCGAGAGAATCTGCGGAGACAAACGATTCGACGGAATCTGAGGGAACAGACGATCCGAGAGAGACGGACGAATCCGAGGCGCCTGCAGAGTCCAACGGTCCCGAGGAGTCGGACGATCCCGGCGAACCGGACGAAACCGAGGAATCAGACCAGGCGGAAGAACCGGACGAATCGGACGATCCGAGTGAGTCAGACGGTTCACAAGGACCTGACGATTCCGGCGGTCCGGGCGACACTGGGGAGTCGAACGACTCTGGGGAGTCGAACGATCCCGACGACTCCGACGAGTCGGAAGATCCGCAAGAGGCCGATGAGTCGGCGGATTCAGACGGCTCGGACGGATCTGACAATCCCGGCGGTCCGGGCGGTGCTGAGGAGTCGAACGAGCCGGACGACACCGGTGGCCACGGGGAGCCGAACGGGACGAACGATCGCGACGACCCGGGGAACGCTGCGGAGTCGGACGGTCCCGAGAATCCGGGCGACGCTGAGGGATCGGACGACTCCGAGGGACCGGACGCGTCGGACGAGGCCGACGAAGGGGGCGATCCCGAACAGACCGAAGAGTCCGGGGAAGCGGGCGATACCGACGAGCCAGACGACTCCGGAGAGTCTGACGATTCGAACGGATCTGCGGGGTCTGCCGACCCGGGCGACGCTGGAGAGAGCGACGACACCGACGACGAAGGCGGCTCTGAGGAGTCCGAGAACACCGACGACCCGGACGAGGCTGAGGAGGTCGACGACTCAGACGACCCCGACGGGTCGGTGGGGTCTGCGGAATCGGACGAACCCGAGGGGTCGGACGATCCTGCGGGGTCTACCGACTCAGACGTTTCAAACGACTCGGTTCAATCGGCAGATCCGAACGATTCCGAGAATACCGAGGTGTCAGAGGCGCCCGAGGACTCAGCGGAACCGGACGAGTCTGGCGATTCGGACGACACTGAGCCGGCAGAGGAGTCGGACGGTACCGAGGAGTCGGACGGTACCGAGGAGTCAGACGGTTCGGACGAGTCCAGCGAGTCGAGTGACCCCGACGAGTCGAGCCAGCCTGACGAGTCGGAATCCTCGCGGAATTTCGGCGAGTCGGACGATGACGATGAGCCGGACGAGCCGGACGACCCCGAGCCGACCGTGATCCGCTCCGAATCGGAGGTGAGCGTCACTGTCGACGTCGAGGGAGCGGACGGCGAACGCCGCGACGTCGCCGTGGACCTCGCCGGCCCGTCGGACTCGCGACCGGTCGTGTCGGTGTCCGCGGTCGGTATCGACCCGGCCGGTGACGCCAGGGCGTACGAGGCGACGGTCGGCCGACCGACGGCCGAACCGGCCGGTCGTGAGCCCGTTTCGCGCGGAACCGCGCTCGGGTACGTGGCGTTCGACTCCACGCTCGACCCGGCCGACACGAGCGCGGCGACGCTTCGGTTCGCCGTCGACTCCGAGTCGCTCCCGAGCGAGGCGAGCCCGGAGCACGTCGCGGCGTTGCGATACGCCGACGGCGAGTGGACGACGGAGAACGTCTCGCACGACCGGGAGGGCGATACCCACACGGTCACGCTGCCGCACGCGACGCCAGTGGCGGTCGTCGCGCTCGAACCCGGTCGGATCCGGATCGCCGAGAGCGAAGTGCCGGCGGACTGGGTCCGGGCCGGCTACGAGACGACCCTCCGGACGACGGTGGAAAACCCCGGTGACCGCCCGGCGGCCCGGAACCTCACCGTCGCGATGCACGGCGACCCCGTCGCCGAGCGGCGCGTGTCGCTCGGCCCGGGCGAGAGCGCGACCCTCGAAGTGGCGTTCGAGCCGCCCGAGAGCGGGACGGTGTCGCTCGAGGGGAACGAAGCGGGGTCGATCGAACTCCGCGGCGACGGCGAAGGCGACGCCGAGTCGACGTCGACGGGCGCCGAGACGAGCGAGACCGCCCCGGGATTCGGCGTGGTCGTCGCGGTGCTCGCGCTCTTGATGACGGGGCTCGGGGTCCGGAGGCGACGGCCGTAGCCCGCCCGTGGGTCCGTAGACCCGTGGTCTCGAACGCCGACCGCGAGGGCATAGGAGAGAGCCGAACGCGCCCCTCGAAGCCCAACGTTGATACGTCCCGCGTCGGATTCACGTGCATGAACCTCCCTCGCGTGCCGAAACAGCGGTGGGCGAGGGCGACCCTCGGGCTCTCACTGCTGTTCGCGGTCGGCGCCGTCGCCTACTTCGCTATCGCCGGGGCGCCGATTCAGGGCGTCGTCCTCGGCCTCCTCGTCTTCGGCGCCGGCTACTGGGAGTACAGGAAGAAACTCCAAGAGAAGCGAGTGGCGAGGGAGTACGAGGCCAAAGCCGAGGAGCAGCGCCGGGACGGCGGGAACTGATCGGCGGGACGCGCTCCGCGCCGGTCCGGGCCCCGTCCCCGGAAATCGCCGCCGGAGAGTCCGGGGTTTCATGTGAGTGAACGGAGATACCACGAGCATGAGCGACGGACGCGAGAGCGTGTCGGACGCGATGGACTGGCTACTCGACGAGTTCGAGGCGGACGACGCGGTGTCGTACGCGGAGGTCGGCGGCGTCTACCAGGAGAAGACCGACCTCGTCGTCACCGGCGACGGCCCCCGGAACGCGACGGAGTTCACTGAGACGGGCGTGTGGCTCCGCGTCTTCGCCGACGGCGCGGCCGATTACCGCTACACGAACGCGCTCGACGAGGAGAGCCTGCGCGATGCCGCCGACCGGGCGATCCGGAGCGGCGAGGTGCTAGCGCAGGAGGAGCCCGGGCGGTTCGACGCCTACACGGTTCACCGGGGGACCCACGGCGGCTGGGCGGACGAGGGGATACACGCCCGCCCGCTCGACGAGAAGGTCGCCGCGGTGGAGGACGGGCTCGCGGCGGCGGACGACCTCGCCCTCGACCGCCGGTGGGCGAACTACACGGACGCGCACGTCGAGGAGGCGGTCGGCACCACGACCGGGAGCGTCGTCCGCACGACGCTCGACCGGGCGAAAGTCGATTTCAGCCTCTCGCTCGCCGACGGGCCGAAGGTGAGCCGTCACGCCGGGTCGACGGCGGGGGCGGCCTTCCTCGACGAGATGGGTGACGCGTTCGCGACCGCTGCGGCCGACGCGCGCTCGCTGTCGGGCGCCGACCCGGTCGACGCGCCGTCCGGGGAGACGACGGTCGCGTTGAGCCCTGAAGCGGCCGGCCAGCTGTTCCACTTCGTGTCGCACTACCTCGAAACCGACACCTGCTACATGGGGATGAGCCCCTACGCCGTCGGCGACCGGATCGGTCCCGACGACCTCGATATCGAGGACGGGATCCGCGCCGGCTCGTGGGCCGCCCGCGCCTACGACACCGAGGTGAAGCCGACCACGCCGACGCGGCTGGTCTCGGACGGGCGGATCGAGCGACGGCTCCACAACACCACCACCGCCGCCGAGGAGGACGCCTATCCGGCGGGCAACAGCGTCCCGAGCCTCGGGTTCGCCGAGCCGCCGCGGATCCACGCCCGCCACCTCGCGGTCGGCGCCGGCGACGCCGACCCCGGAGCGCTCCGCGAGGGCGCCGACGTGTACGTCGAGCGGTTCGGGGAGCCGTGGTTCCGCGACGAGTTCGAACGCGTCCAGCGGGAGGGGTTGTTCCCGCCGAGCGCCCTCTACGCGAGGGACATCGACCGGAAGAGCGAGGACCGGCCCGACTGCGGTTCCGCGGAGTTCCCGGTCGCCGAGGCGTACCGGCTCGACGGCGGAGCGCGGGCCGGCCGCGTCGACGGGCTCGCCGTGGACTACACGCCCGAGGTGTTGGAGACGATATCGCGGATCGGGGCCGTCCGCGAAACCGTGACGGGCGTCTGCGAGAAACACAAGTCGCGGCTCCCGTTCGCGGTGACCGCGCCGGGCGTCCGACTGACGGCGCCGATCCGCGAGAAGGAGTAACGGGCCTAGTCGTCGGCCGGCGTCGACTCGGCGCCGTCACCGGCCGCCGCGGACGGCCTCCCCTCGAGCTCCTCGTAGGGGTCGTACCCCTCCGCGCTCTCGTAGAGGTGACAGGCGACCTCCTGTTCGAACGCCGTCTTCGCCTCGAGCGGCGGCACCACCTGGTCGCAGACGTCGCCGATGTAGTCGGGACACCGGTCTTTGAACCGACAGCCGGTCGGGACGTCGACGATGTCGCCGACCTCCCCTTGGAGCTCGACGCGCTCCCGTCCCACCGAGGGGTCGGGGACCGGGACCGCGTTGATGAGCGCCTGGGTGTACGGGTGCTGGGGGTTCTCGATGACCTGGTCGGTGGGGCCCTTCTCGACGATCTTTCCCATGTACATGATCGCCAGCCGGTCGCACATGTGCCGGAGCAGCGAGAGGTCGTGGCTGATGTAGACGACTGAGAGGCCGAACTCTTCGGTCATCCGGTCGAGAAGCGAGAGGACGCCCGCACGGAGGCTCACGTCGAGCATCGACACCGGCTCGTCGGCGACGATGAAGTCCGGGTCGAGCACGAGCGCCCGCGCGATGGCGACACGCTGACGCTGGCCGCCCGACAGCTCGTGCGGGTACTGGTTGAAGTACTGTTCGGGCGGGAGCAGCTCCGCGAACTCCAGGGCGCGCTGGACCCGCGCCGTCTCGTTGCGGATGTCGTGGATCCGCAGCGGCTCGGCGACGGTGTCGTACACCGTCATCCGCGGGTTCAGGCTCTCGAAGGGGTCTTGGAAGATCATCTGCGCGTTCTGCCTGAACCGCTTGATCTCGGCGTCGCTCGCCTCGGAGAGCCGCGTGTCGTCGTAGACGATGTCGCCGGCGGTCGGCTCGTGGAGCTTCACCATCGACATGCCGGTCGTGGTCTTGCCGCAGCCCGACTCGCCCGCCAGCCCGAGCGTCTCCCCCTGGCGGAGCTCGAAGCTCACCCCGTCGACCGCGTGGACGTAGTCGGGCCCGCCGCCGCCGAACGACTCCATCAGGCTCGCGATCCAGCCCTGATTGACCTTGAAGTGTTTCTTCAGGTCCTCGACTTCGAGGAGGACGTCGTTGCCGCTCATTCCTCGACACCACCGTCGGGGGCGGCGGTCGTCTGGTTCCACGTCCCGGGGTCATCCGCGTACGGCCGAAGCTCGGTGTCGATCTCGTCCGCGTAGTGACAGTACGACCGGAGCCCGTTCTCGTAGTGGGCCTCGGGCTCCTCCTCTCGGCACCGGTCCGTCGCCATCGGACAGCGCTCGGCGAACCGGCACCCCTGCGGCGGATCGATGAGTTCCGGCGGGTACCCCGAGATGGAGAGGAGGTCTTGGTTGCTCTGTCGGATGTTCGGGAACGCGCGCTTCAGCCCGATCGTGTACGGGTGATACGGTTGGTCGAATATCTCTTCGACCGGACCCTCCTCGGCGACTTTCCCGGCGTACATCACGATGACGCGGTCACAGGTCTCGGCGACGACGCTCACGTCGTGCGTGATGACCAGCATCGAGGAGTTGATCTCCTCTTGGATCGAGCCGATCCGCTTGAGGATCTGGTCTTGCATGATGACGTCGAGCGCCGTGGTGGGCTCGTCCGCCAGCATCAGCGACGGTTCGAGCGCGAGCGCCATCGCGATCATGGCGCGCTGGCGCATCCCCCCGGAGAACTGGTGGGGGTAGTCGTCGGCGCGCTCCGGGTCCAACCCGACGAGCTCGAACATCTCCGTGACGATCTCCTCGGATTCCACGCGGCCGGTTCCCGGCCGGTGGGTCTCGATCGCCTCGACGATCTGCTCGCGGATGGTGTACACCGGATCCAGCGAGTTCATCGCCGACTGGGCGATCATGGAGATCTCCTCCCACTTGAGGCGGCGGCGCTGGGGCTCGGGCATCTCCGTCAGGTCGTCGCCTTTGAAGTTGATGCTCCCGTTGTTGATGTAGCCGGCGTCGGGGAGGATGCCGATGATCGCCTTCGCGAGCGTGGTCTTCCCGCAGCCCGACTCGCCGACGATGCCGAGGTTCTCCCCCTGTTCGAGTTCGAAGGAGACGCCGTCGACCGCCTGTGCCGGCCCGTCTTCGGTCTCGTAGTAGACTTCGAGGTCTTCGACTTCCAATTGGCTCATTGTAGTTTGGGGTTCGTGATCTCTTCGTAGCCGCGGCCGATGAGGAAACCGCTGATGACGAGCAGGCCGATGCAGATTCCCGGCGGCACGAACCACCACCACGCCCCGAACGAGAGCGCGGAGTAGGCGCGGGAGGCCTGCAGCATCGTTCCCCACGAGACCGTGTTGGGGTCGCCGAGACCGATGAAGGAGACGCCGGCCTCGGCGAGGATGGCCCACGCGATGCCGAACGACCCGTAGAGGAACGTCATCGGGAGCACGTTGGGCGCGAGGTGTCTGCTGATGATGTGCCAGTCGCTGGCGCCGGCGACCTCTGCGGCCTTCACGAACGGGCGCTCACGGAGCGACAGCGACTGCGAGCGGATGACGCGGGCGGTCGATCGCCACTGGAGGACGATCAGCGCGAGGATGATGTTCCAGAGGTTCGGCCCCAACACCGCGACGAGGACGATGACCGTCGGGAGCAGCGGCATCCCGTAGAGGAAGTCGACGAGCCGCATCAGCGCGTCGTCGACCTTCCCGCCGTAGTAGCCCGCGACGAGCCCGACGAGGGTACCGATCCCCGCGGTGAACACCGCGGCGATGATGCCGACCATCAGCGCCGCGCGCGTGCCGTACACGAGCTGACTGAAGATGTCGTAGCCCGCGGCCGTCGTTCCGAGCAGGTACTCGGAGTCCGCGCCGAGCAGCGACGGCTCCACCCACTTGTCGATGAGGACCCCGGCGTCGCCCTGGTACTGCCGGACGAGGGGCTGGTGGGTCGCGATGTACGGCGCGAAGATGGCGATGACGACGAACCCCGCCACCGTGAGCATCGAGAGCTTGACCGACAGCTCGTCGGTCAGCATCCCCCAGTGTTCTCGGAGGGTCTCCCGCCAGAGGCGGAACGTCCGCTGCCACTTGTTGACCTCCGCGTCGGTACTGGCGTCGTCGAGGTCGGTGAATATCGACTGGCTCGATTGTTCTTTTTGGGCCATTGTGTTAGTCGTAAGTAACCCGCGGGTCGAGGTAGCCGTACGCGAGGTCCGCGAGGAAGTTCAGGAAGATGATGGTCGACGCGAGCACGATGAACGTCCCCTGCGCGACGGGGAAGTCGCGTCGGAGCACCGCGCGGACCATCTCCCGGCCGATACCGGGCCACGCGAACACCGTCTCGATGAGGACGCTCCCCCCGACGGCGTAGCCGAGGGCGATCGCCGCCGCGGTGATGATCGGCAGGAGGGCGTTGCGGGCGGCGTGTTTGAACATGATCGTCCGCTCTTTGAGTCCCTTCGCGCGACAGACGTCGATGAAGTCCTCGGAGAGCACCTCGAGCATGCTCGAGCGCATGATCAACAGCGGGTACCCCATGTAGTAGAAGGCGAGCACCGCCGCCGGGGCGATGAGGTGACGGACGAAGTCCATCGTGAACACCATATCGAGGAACCCAGTGCTCTGCCCGCCGGTGCCGAGACTGGTCATCCCGCTCATCGGGATGACGCCGAAGGTCGCGCCGAAGATCCACAGCACGATGAGGCCGACGTAGAACGTCGGCACGCTGCGGGCGGTCAGGGCGGTGATGACCGTGCTCCGCTCGAAGCGGGAGCCGCGGTACCACCCCGACAACACCCCGAGCGTGATGCCGATGGCGTACGCGATGACGAACGCCGTCAGCATCAGCACGAGCGTGTTCGGCAGGTACGTCGCGATGACGTCGGTGACCGGTTGGTTCGAGTGGAACGACTGGCCGAAGTTCAACACGACGAGGTTCTCGAGGAACCGGAAGTACTGGATGTACAACGGGTCGTTGAGTCCGTAGCTCTCGATGAGCTGTCTGCGGGCCTCCTGCGTCATCTGCGAGGAGATCACGTACGACGTCGGATCGCCGGGCATGAGCCTGAACAGCCCGAACAGGACCGTCCCGACGGCCCACAGCGTCACCACGAGCTGGAGCGTGCGCCTGACGACGAAACTAGCTTTTCCCATGTTACTTGCTCACTGGTATCACAGTTATTCGTTTAAACTTTGTGTCGATAAAGCCGTGGAACGGCCGTTCGCTCTACTCAGGCGCCTGAATGGCGCCGTCGTCGTTCCACGTGTAGCCGGCCTCCTCGAGCCGGCTCCGGGCGGCGTCGATGCTCTCCTCGTACTCGGTGACGTCCTCGGTGTGGAGCGGCCCGAACGCCGGCGAGACGATGTTGAACCCGCGCTCCGGGAAGCCGAACAGGATCTGGTCGACGATGGCCGTCCGCGGGATGGCCTCGACCAGCGCCTTCCGCATCTGGACGTCGCCGAGTCCCTCCTGGCGCTCGTTGGGGGTGAACATCCAGAACGTCGGAGCGGTTTGGAACTGGGTCCCGATGTTCTCGTTGTCCTGGTTCTGGTCGAGCTGGCGGTCGATCCGGCCGAACGGCTCGTAGTTGAGCTCGCCGTTGATGAGGTTCTCCCACACCGTCGACGCCTCGGGGATGACGCGCCAGAAGCGCTCTTCGAAGCTGACGGGCGCGAAGTGGTCGTCGAACTTGACCATCCCGAACTCGCTGCCCTGCTCCCAGTAGTCGAACATCATCGGACCGCTCCCGACGGGCTCCTCGATGTTCGCCTGACTGGGGTTGTCCCGGTCGGCCCACATGTGCTCGGGGATGATCGGGAGGAGGTTCGCGACCGCGAGGTTGAACGGCCCGAGCGCCTCGGCCATGTTGATCCGAACCGTCTCCTCGTCGACGACCTCCGCGCTGTCGATGTACTGCGACTGCGTGGAGTACAGCGGCACCTCGTTGTCGTTGATGTAGTTGTACGTGAACGCGACGTCTTCGGCCGTGAGGTCCTCGCCGTCGTGCCACGAGTGGTCGGTCCGGATCGTGTACTCCATCGTGGTCTCGTCGACGCGGTTCCAGTCGGTCGCGAGGCTGACTTCCGGGTCCGGCTCGGCGTTGTTGTTGAGCTGGACCAGGAAGTCGTACATCATGTTGAACTGGTAGACGTGCTTGCTCTCGTCGTTGTGCCCGAGCACGTTCATCGTCGAGAGCGTCTCCGGCCAGTACCCCTTCAGGGTGCTCGTGTCGCCCTCCATCTCCAGGTTGATCATCGTCCAGTACGAGTTGAACCCGTTCGCGAGGTCCGCCTGCCAGTTGCTCACCTGGTTGCTGTTGAAGATGGCCGCCTGGGGCATCTGGGTGATGGGCATCGTCGGCACGTCGTCCATCAGGATCTGCTGGATCTCGTGACACTGGTCGATCCGGGTGTCGGCGTCCGGCTCGCCCAGGTAGTTGCCCATCAGCTCGTCGAGGTCGGGGTTCTCGTACCCCGAGTAGTTGCCCTCGCCGGGGTCGGTGTTCCCCGAGTTGAACAGGTTGTTCAGCTCGGTCACCGGCTCCGAGACGAAGAACGTGTGCCACGTCGCGAAGCTGTAGTTGTACTCCTGGGAGACGCGACTGAACAGCGTCCCCCACTCGAGCACGTCGACCTCCATGTCGAGGCCGAGCTCGTCACCGAACTGGCTCGCGATGAGGTTGATCGCGTCGTGTCGCGGTGGGTTGTAGCTCTGCGCGTTGTTGACGTAGGTGTACGTCGGGAGGTTACTTCCCTCGTTGCCGGCTTCGTCGCCGCCGTCGCTGCCGTCCTCGCTGCTGTCGTTGCCGTCGCCGCCGTCGCCGCCGTCGCCGCCGTCGCCGCCGTCGCCGCCGTCGCCGCCGTCGCCGCCGCTACAGCCGGCGAGGGCCGTGAGACCGGCCGTACCGCCCGCAGTCGTCGCTTTCAGGAACTTGCGTCGATTAACGTCCTCGTCTGACAGGACCATGGAACGGCCTACCATTTCAGGAGATAGTATATAAATTTACGGCCCATCCGCTTCAGCAGTCTTTTATGCATATAACGTGGGAGACAATCGCCGTTTCCCCCTGTGAATGTACTGTTTTGGCCCCTATTTCTGAACCCACATATCCTCATGGTCGTTAATTATAAACAATCGAAACACCGAGCCCGCGTTCGATTCGGCCTCGTCCCCCGACCGCGCGGTGTTCGCCCGCTGAAGGCGGCGAAAGGGCCGGCCCGTCCGAGGGACCGGGGCGAACGGCCTCACTCCGACTCGACCAACAGCGGGTCGTCGTCGGGGACCGCCATGTCGAGTAGCACGTCGTTCTCGTACACCGCGGCGCGCTCGCGGCGGCTGAGGACGTATCCGTCGCGGTCGGCGGCGACTTCGGACTTCAGCTCGCCGTGCTGGTCGACGATTTCGGCGACGACGTCGCCCGCCTCGACGAAGTCGCCCTCCGTCGCCCGATAGCGGACGATCCCCGCGACGTCGGTGTGGGGACCGTCGAACCGCCTGAGGTCGCCGTCGCGGTCGAACGCGAACTCGGGGTGCCGGTCGGCGGGCCGGTCGACCATTTCGAGCGCGTGGAGGACGTTCCAGACGCCGTCGACGGCCGCCGCGACGACGTCGCGCTCGACGACGAGCCGGCCGCCGAGCTCCGGCGTGAACGCGAGGATCCCGTCGGCGACGGCCGCGCCGCTGAGCGAGTGCTGGAGATCGCGGGTCTCGGTCTCGTCCGGCGGGAACTGGTTGACGACCGGCAGCCCGAAGGCCTCCGTCAGTTCGATGAGCCGGTCGCGGAGCACCGCCGCGTCCGAGACGCTCCGGTCCTCGCCGTACGAGACCCGCGGCTGAATGGTGTATGGGTGGGTCGCGACCCACGAGGTGTGAAGCGAGACGAGCGCGTCGGCCGTCGCGCGGATGTCGTCGTATATCCGGTCGCAGATCACCTGTTGGACGCGCGGCGGCGTCTTCGAGCCGTCGTCACGACCGAAGTAGCGGTTGGGGTCGTCGCCGTGATAGGAGGACGTCCGGGAGGCGGTTCGGAACCCCGTGGGGTTCATCACCGGGAGACAGACGACCGCCCCCGCGAGCTCGGCGACGTCGACTCGCTCCGAGAGGTCGTGTATCACCGCCGTTCCGGTCGGCTCGTCGCCGTGGATCGTGCCCGTTACCCACACCGTCGGACCGGTCTCGCCGCCGTTGAGCACCGTCACCGGGAGGTCCTCGGACCCCCCGACCGGGAGCTCCGTCACCGTCCGGTGCCCGGTCGCCGTCTCGCCGGGGCCGGCCTCGGCCGTGCCGACCTTCATCGGTCTCCCCCGTCGTGCCCTCGGTGGTCGTCGTTTCGAGCGGTCATCACGTCGCTTCGAGTGGGCCCGGCACTATCAGTTTATGTGCTGACTTGTGCTCCGGCGGGCGAGCGGACAGACGCGACCGCGGCGCACGCCGGCGGGCGGAGGCGACCGCGGCGCGGACGAGACCGCCGGTCACTCACCGGGTCCACTCGCCCTCGTACAGCGTGGTTCCCTCGTGAGCGACCGTCGTCCGGACGCGACACTCCGACGGGGAGATCCGGCTCGTCGCGTCCACGAGGAACGTTCCGAGGTCGTTCTCGACGGTCATCCGGTGGGCGTTCCGGGCGTCGATCGACGCCGGATCGCCCCCGTCGACCGTCGCCTCGTGAGTCGACTCGGCGGCGAACGCTCCGTGCGGGAGGTCGACGCGCTGCTCGCTCGACTTGACGGCGCGGACCCCGTCCGAGACGTGCGTCCGCGACGTCTCCCACTCGGTCGACCCGGTCGCCCGCTCGGCGCGCGCGGAGATCCGTTCCTCGTCCGGTCCCGCCATCCGGATCGCGTCGGCGAACGCGGGGTCGGCCGCCGCGTGCCGGCGGCCGGAGAACCGCAGGCGGGACGGCGCGGCCGGGCTCGACCGAACCGTGATCGGCTCGCCGAGCGACGGCCCGTCCGGTCCGGGAATCGCCGCCACCTCGGGGAAGAGCGCCGTCCCGACCGCGAGTCGGATCCGGTGACCCGCCTCGAACAGGTGCGACGTCGGCTCCAGCGCGACAGCGAGGTCCGTCTCCTCGTCCGTCGGCAGCGGGTCTCGAGAGTCCAGCCCGTCGCGGAAGGCGCCGCGGACCGCCCCGTGCGCGACCGTCCGACCCCGACCGGCGGGGTCGACGTCGACCAGTCGCACGACGACCGTCGGGTCCGGGACGGGAGATTCGATCCGGAGTTCGACCTCGCCCGTCCCGGTGAGCTCCACGGGCCGGTCGAGCGGGTCGGTGTCGAACGCGAGCGTCCGCGCGTCGTCGTCGTTCGTGAGCGGCGGCGCGGTCGCCGCGCCGTACGGGTCGACGGAGGCGAGCCCGACGGTCGGGTCCGGCTCACAGGCGAACGCGGCCGCTTCCGAGAACTCGCGAGCCGTCGCGGTCGACCCGTCGAATTCGTCGTCCCCGTCGAGGACGTCGGCGCCGTCGGGAACGTCGGCGCCGTCGACCGCGAGCCCGTCCGGCGTGAGCGCGAACGCCATCCGGTCCGCGCCCCCGTCGCCGAGGGTCGGCCACGCGTCGAGCCCGCGCCAGACCCCCGCGCGAGTCCCGCCGCCCTCCCGCTCGGTCCAGACCCGGTAGGGCGGGTGATCGAGGACGCCGGTGTCCTCGTCGCGCAGGAACCGGTCGAACCAGTCGGCCACCTGCCGGCGGAAGTCGACGGCCGACTCGCGGCCGCGGTGGGGCATCCGGTGGCGCCACGGGCCGAGCAGGACGCGGGTCGGCGCGTCGATCCGGTCGACGTACCGGAGCGTGTCTTCGGTGTAGGGGTCGCGCCAGCCGTCGACGGCGAGGACGGGCACGTCGATCCGCTCGACCGGTATCGCTTTGTCCGCCCAGTACTCCCCGTCGGGGCCGGCGTCGAGGAACTGGAACAGCCACGGGTCGCGGTCGTCGAGTTGACCGAGCCGTTCCAGCCACGCGTCGAGCGACGCCGGGTCGCCGGACGGATCCGAGGGCGGTTTCGCGTCGAGCGCCTGCATCAGCGTGAGCCAGTCCATCCCGATGGTGAGCAGCTCGAAGAGGCCGCCGTAGGTGTACGCGTTCCTGACCCCCTCGAACGGGGTGTGGATCGGGACGATCGCCTCGAGCGCGTCCGGGCGCTGCGCGGCGGCGTCGAGCGCGGTGATCCCGCCGTAGGACTTCCCGAACATCCCGACCTTCCCGGTCGTCCACGGGCGGTCGGCCAGCCAGTCGACGATCGCGGCCGGCTCTTCGCCCTCCCGGCGCGTGAACGGTTCGTCGATGAACCCCGTCGACCCGCCCGTGCCGACCATGTCGGCCGCGATAACCTCGTAGCCCAGGGCGGCGAGGTACCGGTTGAGCGGGTCGTACCCGCCGTACGTGATGCTGTCCTGTTGCGGGTACGGCACGTAGTTGAGGAGCGCCGGCGACGGACCCGGCTCGTCGACGGGCTCGTAGCGGGTCGCCGCGACGGTCTCGTCGCCGACGGGGATCCGGAGTCCCTCGTGGCGGGCGATCCGCCCGGTCACTGCAGCTCGTCGGCCCACGGCCACGGTCGGTCGTCGCCCCACGGCCAGGAGTCCGTCGCCTTCATCCCGACGTCGTGGCCCTCCGCGATCGTCTCCTCTTTCACCGACTCGGGGTCGCGGCCCGCGACCTCGCGGTCCGCCTCGGCCAGTTTCGCGACCCCCGCCGCGGACAGCACCGTCAGCTCGCGTAAGTCCCGGACGTCGAGCTTGTCGAGGGTGTCGCCGTGCGTGTGGCCCCACCCCCGGCCGCTGTCCTCGGCGGTCGAGCGGCCCTGCGCCGCGGCGACGCCGCGCTGGGCGAACGGCCAGTGGTCGCTGTGCGGGCGGAGCCCGTCCTCGACCGCGATCGGCACGCCGAACTCGTCGCTCACCTCCTCGAACGCCTCGCCGATCTCCGGCGCGCCGTGGGGGTAGATCTCGAGGTCCCGCGAGTAGCCCGCGCCGTCCATGTTAACGACGCATTTCACGCGGTCGAGGTCGTGGGTGTGCGACCAGTAGTACGAGCCGTAGAGCCCGGTCTCCTCGGCCCCGAAGACGAGGAGCCGGACGCGCGTCTCGAGCTCGTCTTCGATCGACGCGAGCGCCCGGCCCACGCCGACGACGAGCGCCGACCCGAACCCGTTGTCGTTCGCGCCGACACCCACGTCGTGGGCGTCGACGTGCGCGGTGTACAACACCTCCTCGTCGGTGTCGGGGCCGACGACGGCCTCGACGTTCGCGGAGGTGGCCGGCTCGTTCCGCGCCTCGACCGAGAGCGTCGCCTCGACGCCGCGGTCCGCCTCGGCGTCGTCGCAGTGGCGCACGAGCCGGTCGCCGAGCTCCTTGCTCAGCCCGACGGCCGGGATCGGCCCCGGCCCGTTCGTGTGACCGACGTCGCCGGTCGGCGGGAGCGCCCCCTCGATGTGGTTGTAAAACAGGAACCCCTCCGCGCCCGACTCGGCCGCGTAGTCGTACTTCTCGCTCCGGTGGACCCACCGGTCGTAGTCGTCGGGGGTGAGGCTCGACGCCATCGCGATGCATCCCGAGAGGTCGACGCCCTCGAAGTCCTCCGGGAGGCCGTGACCCATGTCGACGATACTCCCGGTGACCGTCCCCGACGGCGTGCCCGGAAGCTCGACGAGCTCGTGGCTCCCGTCGAACGTCGTCGATCGGCCGCCGCGATCGACGGTGAGGGAGGCCTCCCCGCGCCACCAGCCGGGGATCGGGAACGGCGTCGTCGAGACCTCGTCGAGCCCCGCGTCCTCGAACGCCTCGGCCACGAGCGACGCCCCCGCGGCCTCGCCCTCGTGGCCGGGCATCCGATCGCCGAGGTCTGCGAGGTCGCCGAGCAGCTCCCACGCGGTCGATTCCGTGTACGCGTCACCGACGGTCTCGGACGGCAGGGTTGTCATACGCTCCCACACACGTGCGTCTCGTATATGATTCCGCGGGGACGGCGGGAGGATTGCCGGGAGATCGCGGTCAGTCCGCGTCGCTCGCTCGGTCCACGAGCCCGCGGGCGGTCGCGAACAGCTCGTCGGCGTCGCTCTCGTCCCGCGCCTCGGCGGTGATCCGAACCAGCGGCTCGGTCCCGCTCGCTCGCACGAGGAACCAGCCCGCCTCCGTCTCCACTCGTATCCCGTCGAGCGCGGACACGTCGTCGAACTCCTCGCGGGCGAGGTCGGCGACGCGGTCGACCACGGCTCGCTTCTCGTCGAGTCGGATCGAGTCCCGCCGGATCGGGTACGACGGGAGGTCGTCGACGAGTCCGGCCAGCGACCCCGCCGCGCCGACCAGCGCGGCCAGCGTGCAGGCGGCGAGCGGGCCGTCGGGACAGCGCGTCCGGTCGGGCCAGATCCACGCGCCGCTGGGTTCGCCGCCGAACGCGACGTCCGGCTGCCGCGTCTCGGCGGCCACGTACGCGTCGCCGACGGGCGTGTACGTCACCTCGGCGCCGACCTCGGCGAGCGCGTCGGCGACGAGGAGGCTCGTGTCGACCGGCACCGCCACGCGGTCGCCCGCCTCGGCCTCACGCCGGGCGAACAGCGCGAGCAGCGCGTCCCCCGAGACGAATCGTCCGCGCTCGTCGATCGCCATCAGCCGGTCGGCGTCGCCGTCGTGGACGACCCCGAGGTCCGCGTCGGTCGCCTCGACGACCGCGCAGGCCGTCGCGCAGTTCTCGGCGGTCGGCTCGCTCGGCCGCCCCGGGAACCGACCGTCTCGCTGGGCGTTGAGCGTCTCCACGTCGCAGCCGGCCGCGTGGAGCGCGTCGGCGGTGACGCGCCCGACGCCGTTCCCGAGGTCGACGACGACGGCGAGGTCGTCCGGGAGCGCGACCGACTCCCGGAGGGCGCGCTCGTGGCGGTCCCGGGCGCCCTCCAGCCGGCGGTGGGACCCGAGCTCGTCCCACGCCGCGAACTCGAACGCCTCCGCCTCGACGACGTCCGCGATCCGGGCGTTCGCGTCCTCGTCGAACGCGCTGCCGTCCGCGCTCCAGAGCTTGATCCCGTTGTCGGGCGCCGGGTTGTGCGAGGCGGTGACGACGACGCCGGCGTCCGCGCCCTCGGCGACGACCGCGCGGGCGACGGTCGGCGTCGACTGGACGCCGACGTCGACGACGTCGCCGCCGCACTCGGTGATTCCGGCGGAGAGGGCGCGGCTCAGCGTTCGCCCGCTCTCGCGCGCGTCCCGGCCGAGAACGACGGTGTCGGCGCCGTCCGTCGCGAGCGCGCGGCCGACGTCGAGCGCGAGGCTCGCGGTGATCTCGTCGCCGACGCGTCCACGGACGCCGCTCGTCCCGAACATACCGCGGTTTCACCGCCGGGCGAAAAGACGTTTCTGGTCCGATCCGGGGAACCGGGGCCTCGCACACCGGCGGAGGGGGCCGAGCGCGACGCCGACCGCCTCGAACGACCACCGGCGGAGACGCGCTCAGCCGCCCGATACCGGAGTGGCCCGGGATTCCTCGTGTACCCGGGCTGACGATTCGCTACCCGCCGGGCGATTCGGGCTCTGCGGGGCTCGGTAGTGGGGCTCTCAGAGCGCCCACCCATGTTATGCGTGTCGGCGTCCCTTCCCCGCTATGTCGTCACCTCCGTTTATCGACCCCGAATCGGGAGAGTTGGACGTCCGGCAGATCCGAGCGGAGGCGTTCCCGCTCGCGGGCCTCATCGTCCTGTTCGGCGGTGCGGCCCTGCTGTTGTTCCTGATCTCCCTGCTGGTCGGCGGGAGCTCCCTGCTCGTCGGATTCCTCACCGTCGTCTCGCAGTTCGTGATCGCCGTCGGCACCGGGATCACGCTGATGTACGTCGTCGCGCGGGGGATTCAGCTCGCGGATCGCTGAACGCGGGGAATTGAACGCGGACCGCTGAACGCGGACCGCTGCGCGTGCCGCGGACGTGCGCCGGTGAGGCTAGCCCCGCGCGACCTGAACGAGCGGGAGCGCCGCCGAAACGCCGCCAAAACGACGGCGGGCCGTCTCACTCGACGTTCGGCGCTTCCTCGTCCGTTCGACCCGGGAGCGCCAGTTCGACCTCGAGTTCGGGCTCGCCGACGCCCTCGAAGTCGATCTCGAGTTCGACCGGCTCACCGAACGCGAACGGGAGCTCCCACTCGTCGGTTGCGATCGTCAGTTCGTCCCCGTCGCGGAGCTGTTCGCCGAGCTCGATCAGGAACTCGCCCGCCTCGCTCGCGTCCAGCCGGTACTCTTGTTCGAAGTCGCGGCCGGTTCGAATGACTGTGCGCTCGGTCTCATCGGTGTCGGATTCGGTGTGTGACATGTGGGTGGTCCGCTCGAACGTCGTCGACGGTCACGTCGCTCGCATTCCCTCCGACCGCGGTCCCGGATCGCCCGGAGCATCGACGTGTCGGGGGGTTCGCGGGCCGATACGTCGGGGACTCGTGTGCCTCTGGATCCGATGTCTGGGAACTCGTGTGCCTCTGGATCCGACGCTGGCTCGGCACAGGGGTGATATCAGTGACCGTCGGACCATTTAGGTGGGCCTAAAACAAAAGCGGTGCGGTTCGCGTCGTCGACGGTCAGCGCGTGGGTCGCCGACCGGAAACGGGCGGATAGTCGAACGGATCGACCGTCGGCGTCGGAACGAGAGGTCCCGCCGAGCGTTACATGTAGCCGAGGTCGCGGAGCCGCTCCATCAGGTCTTCCTTGTCCTGAGCGCGGCCGGCGCGCTCGGTCGTCCCCTCGAGGTCTTGGAGCCACGCCGGTTCCTCGGTCGTCTTGTCCGTGGACACTTCGCTGCCGAGCGAGCGGAAGCCCGCGAAGTACTTCGGCGAGATGGGGACGTCTTCCTGGGTGACTCCGTCGGGGAGGTCCTCGGCCGAGTCGGGGACGTACCCCTCGTCGGGGAACGCCTCGACCGTGTCGGGGACGACGTAGTTCCAGAACGCCTCCCAGACGTCGGCCTCGGCGAACTGCAGGATGGGTTGGATGCGGTCGTGCGGCGGGAACAGCTCCGGGTCGTGGCGCGGCGAAAAGAACGTCTCGTCCGCGCGCGCCTCCTGTTCGTCCCACCGCACGCCCGAGATGACGCCGTCGATGTCGTACTCCTCGAGCGCGTCGTTGAGCGCGACCGTCTTCAGCAGGTGATTCCCCACGTACGTGTCCAACAGGAACGGGAACGACTCCTCCTCGTACTCGAGGATCTCGCGGATGTGGTGCTGGTTGTGCTCGGAGAGGGCGTCGACGGGGATGTCGTCGCCGGGTTCGAGCCCGTGGTCGTCGACGTAGGCGCCGACGTCCTCGTTGCGTGCGTACACCAGGTCGATCTCCCACTCGTCGGCCCAGCGCTCGACGAAGTCGGTGATCGAGTCGAAATGCTGGAAGTGGTCGATGAAGACGGCGGTCGGCTTCTCGTAGCCGTACTCCTCGGCCACCTGATTGATGAAGTACAGCGTCAGCGTCGAGTCCTTCCCGCCGGTCCACATCACCGCCGGGTTCTCGTACTGCTCGAGCCCCCGCCGCGTGACCTCGATCGCCTTCTCCAGCTTGTGTTGCAACGACGGGTAGTCCGCCGGATCCTCGCCCTCGCCGTCGGTGTAATCGACGTCGACGCTCGCCGGGAAGTCATCGCTCATACGGGCTGAGTGTCAGTGCGAAGCGAAATAGGCCTTCTGAATCCGAACCGCGCCGTCGCTCCCGGCGATCGGGTCCCGCTCGGCGTAGCACAAGGGATATGTCGGCGGAACCGGACTACCGGGTCATGGGACTGTTCGACCGGCTGCGCGGCGACGACGACGAGCGCGTCGTCTTCCTCGGCATCGACGGCGTACCGTACGACCTCGTTCAGGAGCACCCCGACGTGTTCGAGAACCTGACCGACATCGCCGAGACGGGATCGGCCGGGCGCTTGGAGAGCATCGTACCGCCCGAGTCGAGCGCGTGCTGGCCGAGCCTCACGACCGGCGTGAACCCCGGCGAGACGGGCGTGTACGGCTTCCAAGACCGCGAGGTCGACTCCTACGAGACGTACGTCCCGATGGGGCGGCACGTGAAGGCGACGCGGCTGTGGGACCGCGTCACCGACGCGGGCCGGGACGCGACCGTGCTCAACGTCCCCGTCACCTTCCCGCCGTCGACGCGGATCCAGCGACAGGTCTCCGGCTTCCTCTCGCCCGGGCTCGACGCCGCCGCGAGCGACGACGCGGTCGAGCGGGTGCTCGAAGACCGGGACTACCGCATCGACGTGAACGCGAAGCTCGGCCACGACGAGGACAAGAGCGAGTTCATCGAGAACGCTCACGCCACCCTCGACGCCCGCCACGACGTGTTCACGCACTACCTCGATCAGGACGACTGGGACCTGTTTTTCGGCGTGTTCATGAGCACCGACCGGGTCAATCACTTCCTGTTCGGCGACTACGCGAACGACGGGACGTACAGCGACGACTTCCTCGACTTCTACCGCACGCTCGACGGTTACATCGGCGAGATCCGCGACTCGCTCGACGACGACACGACGCTGATCGTCGCCTCCGACCACGGCTTCACCGAGCTGGAGTGGGAGGTGAACTGCAACGAGTTCCTCGCCGGCGAGGGCTGGCTCTCGTACGACGATGACGACCACGACTCGCTCGAGGACATCGACGACGAGGCGCGGGCGTACTCGCTCATCCCCGGGCGCTTCTACCTCAATCTCGAGGGCCGCGAACCCGAGGGCGTCGTCCCCGAGTCGGAGTACGAGGCGGTCCGCGATGAGCTCCGCGCCGACCTGGAGGGGCTCACCGGCCCCGACGGCCGGCAGGTGTGCAAGCGGATCGTGAACGGCGAGGACGCCTTCGACGGCGCCCACGACGAGATCGCGCCGGACCTCGTCGTCATCCCCGCGGACGGCTTCGACCTGAAGTCCGGCTTCGGGGGCAAGGAGGCCGTCTTCACCGAGGGGCCGCGAAACGGGATGCACAAGTTCGAGAACTCGCTGCTGTACACGACTGACCCCGACGTCGACGTCGCGGGCTCGAACCTCTTCGACGTCGCGCCGACGATTCTGGACCTGATGGACGTCGACGCCGACGCCGACTTCGACGGCGAGAGCCTCATCGCGGAGTAGACCGTCACCGTCGCGGGCGCACCGCCGGTTCCGCCGCCGGGTTCAGTGCCGATTCCGCGGGCGACCTCAGCCGAGGAGCGACCAGCGCTCGCCCGGTTCGGCCCGAAACCCGTACAGGTCCTCTCCGTCGACGGCTATCAGCCGTCCTCCGACGGCGAACAGCTCCTCGACGCGGACGCCCTCCGGGAGGGGGGCGGACCAGCGACCGTCCCCGTCGGCGCCGACCGCGACGAGCGCGGGTCCCGGCTCGACTCCGTCTCCGCCCGATTCCTCGCCGACGCCGTAGATTCCGCGATCGTCGACGGCCGTCGGGCGGGAGGCCGGGAGACCCGCGTGCTCCCACGCGACCTCGCCGGCCGCCACGTCGAGCGCCCGGACGACCTCGCCGCGGTGGAGGTACACGCGCCGCCCGGCGTCGTCGCCGCCGCTCGTTGCGGCGTCGTCCCCGCTCACCCCGCCGACGGGCGGGCGCTCGTTCGGCGCCGGCACGTCCAACGCGAACCGCGGGCCGAGGTCGCGGTCGAACCCGCGCACAGACGGCCCGCCGTCGGCGGCGACCACGACGGCGTCGTCGACGACGGTGAGCCAGTCGACGCCGGCCTCGAGCGACCGGGTCGCCGACCGCTCGCCGGCCGCGTCGAACCGGGCGATCCGGGCGCCCCCCGAGTCGCCCTCGTCGACGGCGACCCAAACGGCGTCCCCGTCGACAGCGACGCGGTCGGGGGAGAGCGAGCGCGGCGACCCGTCGCCCGCGTCGGGCCACGCCTCTGCCACCGCGAAGGCGCGATCGCCGGAGCCGGCGTCGAGGACCACCGCGTCGTCACGCGTGACGGCGACCGCGAGACGCCCGCCCGCGCGGACGGCGTCGACGGTCACCGCGGGCGCGTCGCCGGTCGCACCGTCGTCGTC